>DMWU01000164.1 GCA_003483125.1 Erythrobacter sp.
GAGTGATTGCGATCGTCACTTATCGGGCTGCCTAGCGAAATGACCAGACGAACGCGGTCTGGGTGAAGCTTAGCAATTTCGCGCGCAATCGTACCGCCCAGGCTCCAGCCCACCAGCGAAACCTTGCGTCCACTGTGATCATTCAAGCGAGCAAGCTGCCCTTCGAGCCGCTCAAGCAGGTGGTCGTCAACCCTGAGGTTGCGCCCACTGTCCCAGCCATGTGCATCGTAACCCAACCGACTGAGCAGGCCGCGCATGGGGATGGTTGAATTATTGGTTGCGAGGAATCCGGGCAAGGTCAGGACGGCATGGCCATCACCTTTTGGCAGCATGCTAAGCCATGGGCGGGCGGCAAAGAATGCGCCGAGTTCGAAGAGGGCACGACCTTCTGCAAAGGTCCAGATTCTATGTGGGGGTCGTGCCCCTTTCTCACTTATAGTATCTGCCATTTTTTCCGTTGCCATATACGACCCTGCGGCGCCTGCCATGCAGCTTCCTTCCCTGATTTTGGTTCTTATTCAGCAGCTTCACACTCACCCAGTTTTGCAAAAGCTGCATCGCGCAGCTCGTTGAAGCTGTCTTCTATGCAAGTGATGTAAAAATCGGGATCGGGCATAAGCTTGCGGCAGGCGGTGAATGAAATCGTCGCCTCTTTGCAATAGCTTTGCACCACATGGCCCAAGCCCAACCCATCGGTCAGGCATAATAGGCCCATCATGCTCTCAAGTCTCGCCCCGCTGGAATAGATCGGTACCGGGGGACCCGGTACGTTGGTGACGACAGTGGAGAATGGCGGCCCGATGCGGTCGGCCAGCCCCAGACTGGTGTAGAGCCGCGCGCCAAGTGCCATGAACAGTGCAGGACTGACCTTGCTGATCTCGGTCATATTGCGAGCGCCTAATGCGTCGGTGACGGCCTTTGAATTCGACGTCTGCGAATGGACATATTCCAGCCGTTCGGTGCCGGTCGCGATATGCGTACCAAGCGGGGCGATCATAGCTGCCACCTCGTTGCCCATATCGTTTTTCTCGTCGTTCGAGCGGACCGAGATTGGGGCCATCGCCGTGAGTGTCTTACCCGGCAAATCTTCATTCGAGAGCAGGTATTTGCGCATCGCCCCTCCAACGATTGCTAGGAATACGTCGTTCACCTTGCAACCAGGGGCGAGTGTGCGGATTGCCTTGATATCGGCAAGCGGGAAGCTGCGACCTTCAACTACACGGTGCGGTGAGATTACGGCGTTGAAACGGCTGCGTGGCGCCAGCATCTCGCCATGTACCTCGAAATCTTTCGAAACGAGGCCCTGAACCGTGCGAGCGAGGCCCGGTACGACCTTTGCCGCGACGTTCAATTGGCGCATCGGATTAGTAACGGCATTCCACCAACCACGAGCAATCAGATTTGCGGGGCTAGGTGCGCTTTCAGGCTTCCAATTATCTGGTTTTTCGAGCGGCGGCGTATCGGCCTCGAGAGTGTGCATCGCCTCCATCAAATCAATGCCGCTCATCCCGTCGATCGCAGCATGATGGACCTTGGTCACAAAGGCGAAACTGCCCTTGGCGACACCTTCGATATTGTCGAGTCCCTCAACCACAGTGAATTCCCATGGAGGACGATTGAGGTCTAGCGGGCGTGCAAACAAGCGCGCCGCCTGAATACAAAGTTGTCGCCAATCACCCGGCTTGGGCAGGGCCACATGGCGAACGTGATATTCCAGGTCGAAATCCTCGTCCTCAATCCAGTAAGGATAGTCGAGGTCGAATGGCACGCGAACCAGCTTCTGTCGCATCGTACGCGATAGCTGCATACGCGACTCCAGGAACGTCAGGATATCCTTGAACCTTACGAAGCCGCCGGGTGCTGTTTCAGGATTGTAGATCAGGATAGAGCCAATATGCATGGGGGAGTTGTGCGATTCCATCGCAACAAAGCTGGCATCCATGCCTTGCAACTGGCGCAATATTCTCTCCTACGATGGCCGCTCTTTGTCGGCTAATTGCGAGGAAGCTAGACAATTACGCTGCATTGCACAACTTGCTGCAAGCGGCAGGTCATTACGCTACGTCGCGGGGTCTTCTCGGCGGGCGATGAAATAAAGGCCGGTGCCAACCACGAAGATACCGCCGAACACTTGCCATGATTGTGCGTCCGCATGTGTCGATACCCAGATTGAGGAAACAATGGCGAGGATAGCCATAACTGTATGCAGCGGAGCGATCTTGCCCTCTCGATGCTCGATTACAGGCAGGGCGGCTGCGCTGATAATGTAGGTAAGCAAGCGAGTAAGCGTGCCGGCAAGTGCAAGGACCAGAAATCCTTCCCACAAGCCAAAAAGAATGCCGGCAATACCGTAGAACAGGATTGAGTTTACCGGCGTGCCCAATCGGGGTGATACTTCCATGAACCAACGAGGCAGCATGCGCTGTTCTGCCATGCCATAAGTCATGCGGGGCAGAGTGATGCCTCCTCCGAAATTATTCGCGCCAATGCTGAAAGCTGCCGCGATGACGATGGCCAGTGCACCTACTTCGCCCATCACCTCACGGGCTGCGATGGCCAGTGCATCACCATTACCGGCGCTGGTGGGGCTTATCGCTATATATGCCCAGATAACCAGCATGTAGAGAAGGGTTACTGCAGCCAGCATCGACACCAATGCTCTCGGAATATCGCGCTTCGGATTTTTCATCTCGCCCGCCGGCAGCACCACGGATTCAAATCCGATGAAGGCGTAGTAAGTGAGCAGGATAACGCTTTCTGCATCGGTGAATTCGGGCACCACCAATCCCAGATCGGCCCCACCTGTCGCCAGGCCCACAAGGACCAAGGCGAGAAGAGGCGTAATCTTGACTGCAGTCAGAACCCCAAGCGTGCCGATGGATCCCCTTAGGCTGAACAGATTCACAATTGTGATAAAGCCAATGAATGCCGCGACAGTAAGGGGTCGCGCGATCGGCCCATCAAAGAATGGGAAGACCGTGGCTATGTATGTAACCATTACATGTGTGTTTGCCGCAACGGTTACGATGGCACTGGCATATCTCGCCCAGCCTGCCTGGAAACCTGCGAAATCTCCGAAAGCCGTCTTGCCATAAAGAACGGGGCCTCCCGATTGGTCATAGTGCGTGCTGAGCCAGGCGAAGACTAAAACGAGGGGTAGAAACAGGATTCCACCCAACAGTATCATCCATGGAGCGAAATTACCGACCGAGGTGATAAGCACAGCGGGAAGCGCGAATATACCAGCCCCGATCATACCATTTAGCGGCAGTAGGGCCGTGCCAAAAAACCCCATTGTACGTAGCGGCGCGCTCTCTGTGCTCATGACCTCTCCTGATCTTTATCTACGCTGCCTGTTAACTGGATTGGGTGCAAGCGATTGAGATTGTTTGTGCCCGGGCCTATCTGTTGCCGCATGTCGCGTAGCAGTTATTCGTCTGGTGCAGGTTCTCCTGAAGATCCAAGAGGTGCAGAGCGCTTCAATGAGGAGCGCGCGACCTACACAGTCGCCAGCGCCCAACCTGATTTGGAAGCAGGCGTTGAGGCGATCCGCGAGACTGTGAAGACCCTGAAGCCGGTTCCGGGCGTCTATCGCATGCTCGATACGAGGGGAGACGTGCTTTATGTGGGCAAGGCAAGGGCGCTCAAAAACCGCGTAGCCAATTACACCCAGGTGCAAGGCCTCACCAATCGATTGCAGCGCATGGTCAGCCAATGCCGGAGCATGGAGATCATAACCACCAATAGCGAAGCAGAGGCGCTGTTGCTGGAAGCGCAGCTGGTCAAACGTTTTCGTCCCCCGTTCAATGTCCACCTGCGCGATGACAAGAGCTTCCCCTTCATTCTGTTGCGCGCAGATCACGCCTTCCCGCGGATTATGAAACATCGCGGCGCCCGCAAGGCCAAGGGAAGCTATTATGGCCCCTTCGCCAGTGCAGGTAGCGTGAACACCACAATCAACGCCCTACAGAAGCTTTTTCTTCTTAGATCGTGCTCAGACAGCTTTTTTGATCGGCGTGATCGGCCATGCCTGCTCTACCAGATCAAG
>DMWU01000241.1 GCA_003483125.1 Erythrobacter sp.
CGAGGTCAGCGATCCTGACGGCCAGACCGAAGCATGGCTGTTCGGCACCATTCATTCCTTGCCCGATGACGTGGAATGGCGAACCGAGAAACTCGACGATATCGTTAGCATGGCCGACATGCTGATTGTCGAGATCGCGAAATTGGATGATCAAGATGAAATGGCAGAGACATTCAATTCGCTTGCCGTTACGCCGGGACAACCGGATATCTCGCTAAGGGTGCCTCAGGAATATCGCCCTGCCCTTTTCGACCTGATCAGGCGAGCGGGGTTACGACCTGCTGATTTCCGTGCCACCGAAACTTGGGCGGCTGCGCTCACATTGGCGCAGGTTGGAGAAAAGGGGAAAGCGGCCAATGGCGCGGACCGCACGCTCGTGCTCGAGTTTCCCGACCACAGAATCCGCGAGTTTGAGGGAGCCGGAAAGCAACTAGGCGTCTTCGACCAACTACCGGAAAGCGAGCAACGCGAGTTGTTGGTTGAAGTGATCCTTGATGTCGAACGACGTGCGGCCGATCCTGGTAAGACGCGCTATGCCTGGCTGACAGGCGATCTGGAGGAATTGGAGCGCGCGAGTTCTACCGGCTTGCTAGCGGATCCAGAATTACGCGCAGCGCTGCTGGTCAATCGCAATCTTGACTGGATCGCGCAACTTGAACCCATCCTTGAAGAGGATGAAAGACCCCTTGTTGCTGTAGGTGCTGCGCACCTGGTTGGGCCCGATGGCCTGCCCTCAATGCTCGAGGATAGAGGCTACACAATCACGCGCCTGCAATAGGGCGCGACGATCATCTCTTGCCAATCGGCAGTAACCCGCCTAAAGGGCCGCCCTTCGGCGCCATGATCATCCCTGGAGGTGTGGCGCATGAACGATCAAACTAAGCATTTCGAAAGGTAAGTGACATGAGCGACGCTCTGACCCTGCCGGCCGAAGCGCGCGATCGGGTTGGCAAGGGAGCCTCCCGTGCATTGCGTCGTGATGGCCGTGTTCCCGCCGTAGTTTATGGCGGCAAAGAAGAAGCAACCCCCATCCATGTGGAAGAGAAGGAACTGGTTCGTCAGCTGATGACCGGCCACTTCATGAACTCGATCGTGATGATCGATGTGGATGGCAAGAGCATGCGCACCCTGCCAAAGGATGTCGCTTTCCATCCGGTTACAGACCGCCCGCCACATGTCGACTTCCTTCGCCTGGCGAAGGATGCGAAGGTTGAGGTTTCTGTTCCGGTCGTCTTCGCAAACGAAGAAGAATCGCCCGGCCTCAAGAAGGGCGGCGTTCTGAACGTTGTCCGTCACGAGCTGGACCTGGTTTGCGACGCAGACAAAATTCCGAGCGAGATCGAAATCGACGTGACTGGCAAGGAAGTTGGCGATTCAATCCACGTCAGCGAAGTCGCACTGCCAGAAGGTAGTGAGAGCGCGATTACCGATCGTGACTTCACCATCGCAACGCTGGTTGCTCCTTCCGCACTCAAGAAGAGCGAAAGCGAATCTGAAGAGGGTGAAGAAGAACTGGTTGAAGGCGAAGAAGCAGAAGGCGAAGGCATCGAAGAAGGCGGCGAGGAAGCTGCCGCAGAAGAAGGCGGCGAAGAGTAAGCCACTTCTCACTTTCGCAAGAAATCACCAAGGCGCCGGGGTTCACACAGAACTCCGGCGTTTTGTTTTGCGCAATCAGCGTCTAAGGCCGCCAGATGCAGATTTGGGTTGGCCTTCGAAATCCCGGACCGAAATATGCCATGCACCGGCACAATGTCGGCTTCATGGCGATTGACGTGCTGGCAGACATGCACGGCTTCGGCTCGGTGCAAAAGAAATTCCAGGGTTGGGTTCAGGAAGGAAAGATCGGATCGGAAAAAATCCTGCTTTTAAAACCGGCAACTTATATGAATGAGAGCGGGCGTAGCGTTGGCGAGGCGTTGCGCTTCTATAAACTTGGAACCAATGCTCTCACTGTATTCCATGATGAGCTCGACCTTGCGCCCTTTAAAGTAAAAGTAAAACAAGGGGGGGGCACTGCGGGCCACAATGGGCTGCGCTCGATTGACCGTCATTTGGGGCCTGATTTTCGCCGCGTGCGGATCGGGATTGGCCATCCGGGACATAAAGATCGCGTGCACAGCCACGTGCTAGGCAATTATGCAAAAAGTGAGCAGGATGGTCTTGCAAATATGCTTGGAGCCATTGGCGCAGAGGCCGAATGGCTTGCCCAAGGCGATGATCCGCGATTCATGAGTGATGTTGCCCTGCGCATGCAAGAATGATCTGCTATGGCCCCTCGCGAAGAGGAGCCAATATGCCAGATATCAATCGTCGACAGTTACTAGCCGGAACGGCAGCCACCGGAGCTCTTGCTGCCACTGCATCGTTCGCGCAGTCGGATACGGTTGAAACTGTGCCCAATCTTGCCGGTAAAAGCATCCTGATCACCGGCTGCTCCTCCGGTTTTGGATATCTGGGCGCGCTTCATTACGCTCGCTTGGGAGCCAAGGTCTTTGCGTCAATGCGCAACCTGCCCCGCCCCGAGGGTGATGAACTCGCCCGCATAGCTGCGGAGGAAGGCCTCGACCTTCAAGTTATCGAGATCGATGTGCTGGATGCTGCGCAAGTCAGCGCGGGAGTGTCGAAGGCTGAGGCAATCGCAGGTGGCTCGATTGATGTGTTGATCAACAATGCAGGAATTTCGTTCGGAGGGCCGATCGAAATTCAAGATATAGAAGCAACCCGGCTCAACTTCGACACAAATGTTTTTGGCCCGCAAAGGCTACACCGCGCCGTTTTGCCAGCCATGCGGTCTGCCAAATCGGGATTAGTGATCAATATCACCTCACAACTCGGCCGCGTTATTGCACCAGCATATGGTCAATATTCGCCCACCAAATTCGCGCTTGAAGCGATGAGCGAACAGTTGGCCTATGAACTCGTTTCCCATGGTATCGATGTGACGATTATTGAACCTGGTGGCTACCCAACCAGGATTTGGGCCAATGCGAACCGGAACAGCCTTGCATTGCTGGAACGCGCAGACGGAACGCATACGTCTGGCTATCCCGAATTGGTGGCGAGGTTGGGGCAAAGAACGGGCGGAGGCTCGACCGATCCGATGGATGTTCCGCGCGCAATCGCAAAAGTAATTGCAATGCCGCCCGGCACGCGACCGCTGCGCATTCCGGTACATCCCGGAAATAAGCCGCAGATTCCCATCAATGAATT
>DMWU01000091.1 GCA_003483125.1 Erythrobacter sp.
CTTTCCGTTCCCCCAGCACCGGCATGGATTTCGAGATAGGTGTCATTGCCATCAGCTTCGCCCGAAAGGAGTGCTTGGACTTTGTCGGCATCTGCGCGATCAGCAAGCTTTTGAAGGCTGGCAAGGCCATCGAGGACGATATCCTCTTCTACCTCTGCCTCGCCCATATCGATGAACTCGATCGCGTCCTCCATCTCGGAAGAAATTTCGCGCACCGTGTTCACTGCCGTTTCCAACTGCTTTTGCTCACGCGAAATTGCCTGGGCCTCTTTGGGGTTGTCCCAAAGGCTCGGATCCTGAACCCTAGCATTGAGTTCGTCTAGACGACGCAAAGCTTCGTCCCAGTTCAGCGATTGGCGAACCAGGTCCAAGGCGGCATTTATCCGGTCAATATTGGCCTGCCCTTCGGCACGCATAAGTCATCCTTTGAAAATTTGGTGCTCGATTAGCGAACGCAAGCCGATTGTAAAGTAATGAGAGGATTGTGTGACCGCTTCAGTCGTCAAGTGCCCGCACTGCCTCTAGCGAAAGGCGAACGTGATCGCGGTAGTCCAAATCCGAATGGACAAAACTGATCCGTCCGTCAGGTGCGATTACATAGCTCGTACGATTGGCTACGCCTTGATTTTCGCCGTTTCGCACGAGATTTACATCATAGGCATCCAGCAATTTCGTGGTTGCCCCACCCACCGGAAACGCATCCCGGCACTCCTCGACAGAAAATTTCTTCAGTGTATCAATATCATCGCTGGACATTCCTACAACGCTCGCCCCTGCCGCCTGAAACTCTGCCATCGCCTCTGCAAATGCGTTGGCCTCGAGGGTACAGCCCTTGGTAAATGCCTTGGGGTAAAAATAGAGAACCACGGGTCCCTTGGACAATGCGGCTTGTAGCGTGAATCCGTACTCCTCGCCCGCAAGAGCTACCTGCGTACTGAAGTTCGGTGCCTGAGAACCGGCCGGCAATTCTGCCGAAGCCGACGTTGCGAAGGACGCCAACGCGCAACCAATCGCTATCCACTTCAACTTCATTCTCATCTCCCGTTAAATCGTCACGAGACGTACTTAGTATATTCCGCCCTGGTCTTCGACAAAGTCGCTGGGCTGACCATCGCCTTCGTCAAACATGCGCGCCTCGCGCTCGCCACGTGCGCGCCGCACCAAGCTGATAAGCTGTTCCCTTAGCTCAGCGATTTCGTCCTGTCGGGTTGAACGAGGCGGCTCGGTATCAGGCCTGAATGCCTCCCAGATGACATCAGCTAGCGGGTCTTCGTCTGGCCAACCTTCATACACCCGTTTTCCGGTCCGCCTATCGATCCTGACCATACGGATTCCAGGGGGTGCAGCTGGTGGCTGAGCATCCCACCGGTCACGCGAGTCTTGAACAAACTGTTTGAAAATCGGTGCTGCGGTGTTTCCGCCCTGAACATAGCCACCAAGGTTTCGCGGTTGATCGTGTCCAAGGTAAACACCCGCAACAATTTCGGTGGTCCCGCCAACGAACCAGGCATTGGTTGGGCCAGAGGTCGTCCCGGTTTTGCCGAACAGCGGCAACCCAAGATCCCGCAATCGAACCGCCGTTCCACGTGTCACCACTCCTTGCAACATATGGATCACCTGGAATGCAGTGCGCGCATCGATCACATCGCGCCCTCTCGGTCCAAATCGAGGCATGGGATTGCCGTCCCACTCGGGCAGATTGCAATTTTCGCACTTCCTGGAATCTGCCTTCCAGATAACCCTTCCTCGCCGGTCTTGAACATAATCGATCACGGTCGGATCATGCAGCCGGCCGTGATTGGCCAGCGCTGCATATGCATTAACCAGCTTCAAAACCGTCGTGTCGCCTGCCCCCAGGGCAAATGCAGGATATGGCTCATAACTCCCAATACCCATCCGCTCGAAAGTACCAACAACCTCCGGCATGCCCGCTTCCATTGCGATATGAACCGTCATCAGGTTTCGCGACTGTTCAAGTCCCCATCGCATTGTGTGGAAGCCGCCCTCTTCACCGCTAAAGTTCCGGAAACATTTCTCGCCAAGATTTGCGCCCTGGTAATAGCAGAATGTCTCGTCGGGAACCTCGCTCGCAGGCGTCATTCCGCTATCCAGCCCGGTGGCATATACAAAAGGCTTGATTGTCGAACCCGGCTGCCGGTCAGCCTGGGTGGCCCTGTTAAAGTCGCTTATCCGGAAATCAAAGCCGCCCTGCATGGCGAGCACTCGCCCGGTTTGAGGCGCCTCCGCCAGGAAGCCGCCGGAAACCTCAGGAATGGTGCGAACACGAAATCCGCTTCCATCAGGAGAAACCGCTATCACATCGCCAGCCTTCAGTCGTGAAGGCAGATTGCCGAGCGGCGCCTCCAATCCATCGGAGAAGCCAACGCGCGCATTGCTACCGGAACGACTAGTCACCACGCCAACACGCCAATCTTCATACCGGATTGCAAGGAACGAACTTGCCAGCTGGCTGGCCCAATTGCCTTCACTGAGATCAATCGTCGCTATTGGCCCGGTCCATCCGCGATTGCCATGATAGCGCAGCAATCCCTGGCGAAGCGAGTTTCTAGCCGCACTCTGTAATTCAGGATCCAGCGATGTGCGAACCCATAGTCCCCCGGCGTAAACGCTGTTCGGGCCGTCCTCGGCATTCTCGCCAAAGTCATTGATTAGCTGACGCCGCACTTCTTCAAGGAAGTAGCCCGCCTCTACGGATCGCAATGGATCGCTTGGCCGTACGAGGCCCAATGGCATCGCCTTCGCGGCATCGTATTCGTCCTGCGAAATGAAATCATTGCTTAGCATTTGTGCGAGGACAAAATCGCGCCTCGTTATCGCCAGCTCCCGATTGGCAGCTCGGCCATAGCGCTCCGGCGCTTTGGGCAATATCGCCAGGAACGCCATTTCATGCAATTCGAGTTCGCCCACATCTTTGCTGAAATAGGCACGTGAGGCGGCCTGCACCCCGAAACTGCGTCGACCCAAGGGAATCTCGTTCAGGTACAGCTCAAGAATTTCCTGCTTGGTCATCACATCTTCGATACGACGAGCAAGGATCATTTCCTTGAGCTTGCGCGTGACCGAATACTCGTCACCAAGCAGTAGGTTTTTTGCCACCTGTTGCGTGATTGTCGAGCCACCCACCGCCCGCTCGCCTGAACCATACTTGCTAATATAGTCGAAGATCGCATTGGCTGTTCCGGTAAAATCAACACCACCGTGGCTGAAAAAGGTACGATCCTCAGCGGCCAAATATGCCTCGATCAACCTTTGCGGATAATCCGGATATTGAAGCTGGACACGCCTCTCGCGCGCATAAGAATGTACGATTTCGCCATTTATATCGCGAACCATTGTTGGAAGCGGCGTCTCATACTCCAACAACACTTCCGCATTTGGAAGATCCCTTGCAAGCCAGCCCCATATAATCACCAGAAGCAGTGCCGCCGCCGAGGCCATGCGAACGCTCCAGCGGAATAGGCGGTGTTCCTTCCAGTTCAGCCGAAACCAATGAGTCGCCAAAGTAAGATCACGTTGGACGCGATGCCGGAAATATTCGAGA
>DMWU01000152.1 GCA_003483125.1 Erythrobacter sp.
CCTGCCATCGATCAAAAACCCAAAGCAATCCCGCCAGGATCATTGGCAGCAGCAGCATGGCTGGCGGCCCATGCGTTATCCCGCGGCGGAAACCGACCTGCTCGACACCCTCCAGCCAGAAAAGGCATGCCGCATCGACATCAGGCAAATTGGCACCGATGACGAGCGCCGGCATGGCCAGCCCGGTCTTCTTCTTGAGACCGGCCTGCCCCAAGAGCGCCCCGACAAGACTGTGCGTCAGATTATCCATAACGCTGGATTATCGGCTTACTCGACAGTCCATGTCTGCCCGCTGCCCAGTAGCTTGGCGAGGTCGGCATCCTTGCCTTCTGTCGCCCTTTCACGTTCGTCTGCAACGCCTTCTTCGAAGGTTGGTCGCGGATCATCATAGAGAACGCCGAGCGCCATGGGGAAAGGCCCAAATGGCAGTTCGACCAGCATATGCGCGATAGAACGATTAGTGACATCGTGCACCAGCACTCCGGCACTTTCCCAATCATCTCCGTCAACCTCGACAACCTTCAGCTCCAGCTTCTCGCTATCGAGCGCGATACCCTTGACCCCGCCGGTCTTCTCGCTGCCGAACAGCATAGGCTCTCCGTCGGCCAGCCATAACTGGCGATCCTCCGCACCCTTGGGAGCGGCAAAATCGTGGAACACATCCTTGTTATAAACGATGCAATTCTGGAAGATTTCGATAAAGGCCGCGCCCTGATGTGCATGCGCAGCCTTCAACACATCGGGAAGCTTCTTCGAAACATCGAAGCCACGCCCCACAAAGCGCGCGCCTGCACCCAAGGCGAAGGCCGCGGGATCAGCAGGCCGATCAACCGAACCAATTGGGGTAGATGGGCTGCGCGTACCGATACGGCTGGTTGGCGAATATTGTCCCTTGGTCAGGCCGTAAATCTCATTGTTGAACAGCATGATCTGCATGTTCACATTGCGGCGTAGCACATGCATCAAATGGTTTCCGCCGATGGAGAGGCCATCTCCATCTCCCGTCACCAGCCAAACATCCAAATCAGGATTGGCCAGCTTCACACCTGTCGCGAAAGCAGGTGCACGGCCATGGATTGTGTGGAAGCCGTAAGTTTCCATGTAATATGGGAAACGGCTTGAGCAGCCTATGCCGCTGATGAAGCAGGTATTGGCCGGATCGGCGCCCAATTGCGGCAGCGTGCGCTGCACAGCCTTCAGGATCGCATAGTCCCCGCAACCGGGGCACCAGCGTACTTCCTGGTCAGTCTCCCAATCCTTCAACGTAGTTTCGATTTTTACCGGGGCGTTCATGACAGCGCCTCCTCGATCGCTTCTTCAAGTTCGCGGATATAGAACGGCAAGCCGTTGGTCTTGTTGAGCGGTTGCGCATCGACCAGGAATTGGTCGCGCAACACAGTCTTGAACTGGCCGGTGTTCATTTCTGGCACCAACACCTTGTCATAGCTTCTCAGCAGCTCACCAAGGTTTGCTGGCAATGGCCAAACATGGCGAACATGGATCTGGCTGACGTCTATGCCCTTGGCCCGCGAGCGGCTGACCGCCTGGTGGATCGGTCCAAAGGTTGATCCCCAGCCAACAACGGCCAGCTTACCGCCCGCTTCGCCAATGGCGACATCCTGATCCGGGACAGCAACACCATCGATCTTGGCCTTGCGCGCATCGGTCATCAGCTGGTGATTGTCGGGCGAATAGTCGATGTTACCCGTCTGCTCATGTTTCTCAATCCCGCCGATCCGGTGCATTAGGCCGGGCGTGCCGGGCTTGATCCATGGCCGCGCGCCCTTGCTGTCGCGCTTGTAAGGCAGCAGCGTATCGTCCGGCCCGTTCTTTTCAGTGAGGAACTGCACGGGGAACGGGGCATAGTTTGCAGGATCGGGAACCTTCCATGGTTCTGCTGCATTGGCGATATAGCCATCGGTCAACAGAATCACCGGCGTCATGTGTTCGACAGCAATGCGGCATGCCTCGATCGCGCATTCAAATGCATCTGACGGGCTGCGTGCTGCAATCACAGGGATAGGAGAATCGCCATTGCGACCATAGACGGCTTGATAAAGATCGCTCTGTTCGGTCTTGGTCGGAAGACCCGTTGACGGGCCACCACGTTGCGAGTTGACTATCACTAACGGCAGCTCTGTCATAATCGCGAGGCCCATCGCCTCGCCCTTGAGAGCAATACCTGGGCCGGAAGAGCTGGTTACGCCAAGCTGTCCAGCATAACTCGCGCCAATCGCGGCGCAGATTGCCGCAATCTCGTCTTCAGCCTGGAAGGTGGTAACGCCATACTGCTTCATCCGTGCAAGATGATGCAGGATCGCGCTGGCCGGCGTGATCGGATATCCGCCGAAGAACATCGGCAATTCCGAAAGCTGCGCACCGGCGACCAAGCCTAGCGAGACAGCCTCCGCACCTGTGATAGTGCGGTATAGGCCCGGCTCTGTCGGCACAGGCGGCAGGCTAGGCTGGTTAAGTGGACCTGAAAGCTCGGCCGTTTCACCATAGGCATGCCCAGCATTGAGCGCCGCGATATTCGCATCGGCAATCTCGGGTTTGCTCTTGAACTTGTTCTTGAGCCAATCCTGGATCGGTTCACGCGGACGATCAAACATCCAAAGCGCCAAGCCCAACGTCCACATATTCTTGGAACGCAGCGCGTCCTTATTGCCAAGGCCGAAATCCTTCACTGCCTCAATAGTGAGCGCGGAAATGTCAAAGGCCATGACCTGCCATTTATCGAGGCTGCCATCCTCCAGCGGATTGCTATCGTATTTCGCCTTGTCGAGATTACGCTTTGTGAACTCGCCCGTGTCGGCAATGATCAGGCCCCCAGGCTTCAGCGCATCGAGATTTACCTTCAGCGCCGCCGGATTCATCGCAACCAGTACATCGGGCGCATCGCCTGCCGTATTGATCTCGCGACTGCCGAAATTGATCTGGAATGCCGACACGCCGAACAGAGTGCCCTGCGGCGCGCGAATCTCAGCTGGGAAATCGGGGAATGTTGCAAGGTCGTTGCCGGCAAGTGCGGTTGAGAGAGTAAATTGACCGCCTGTCAATTGTGAACCGTCGCCGCTGTCGCCGGCAAAGCGAACTACCACGGCATCGGGTTGTGGTGGGGTCGCGCGATCCTGCGCATTGTCCACGGCTTGAGTAGCCATTTCTGTTCCTTCTCGCGCACCGCCACGCGGTGCATTTACTGTCGAGCTGCGCAACTATGTAGGCGAAGCCCGTCTCGCAATGAAGTTTTTCTCCTACACAGGCAAAAAGTCGAGTGGAAATAGTGTGAACAGCACTCTAACCTGTGAAAAAGATTAGTGAGGAGATGCCAAGGAATGGCTGAAAACGAACCTTTCGTGCGCCCTGATGTAAGGGCATTCCTGCAATTGCTCGAAGCCGCAGAAGGCCCGGCCATCGTCGATATGACGCTGGAGGAAGCACGCGCAGCATATATGGCGATGCACGCAATGGCAGACGCGCCCGCCCGAGACCTTGCAGTAATTCGGAATCTTTCATGTCCCGGTCCCGGCGGCGATATTCCACTGAGGCTCTACGATACAAAGGAACAACGAGAGCCCGGCCCGATTATCTGCTTTTACCATGGCGGAGGCTTCGTAATTGGTGATCTCGATACGCATCATAACCTTTGCACAGAAATAGCTGCGCAGATGGATTTGCCTGTAGTTGCAGTCGATTATCGGCGCGCACCTGAGCACCCCTTCCCCGCCGCGATCGAGGATTGCGAGACAGCGACGCGGTGGATCGCGTCCTCGCCCGAAGCATTAGGCAGGCAGGCAACTGGTCTCATACCAATCGGCGATAGTGCTGGTGGTAATGCTACAATCGTAGTGACACAGCAGTTGAGGAACGCCGCTGCTGATGTGCCGGTCGTATTGCAGGTTCCCATCTTTCCACTGGCCAGCGATGCAGGAGGGTCGACAAGTATCGAAGAATTTGCCGATGGTTTCGTGCTGACCAAGGCCGCGATTGAATTTTTTGACGCGGCCTACCAATCCGATCGCAATGATCCGCGTGCAATGCCGATCCTGGGCGAACATGCCGGAACGCCCCCAACTGTGCTCGTAACGGCCAGCCTTGATCCCATTCGCGACTCGGGGCGTGATTATGGTGCGGCCCTTTCGGCAGCTGGCATTGACCACGTCTTCCTTGAAGTGAAAGGCGGAACCCACAGCTTCACCAATCTGCGCCAAGCGGTTCCGAGCTACCAGTGCGACTTAGACAACGTCCTCGCAGCGATGAAAATGATGCTGGAGGCGCATGCGTGACGGGCATTGATCAGCCGAACGCTTATCGCCCCTGTGTAGGCGTAATGCTGGTCAACCAGGCGGGGCTGGTCTTCGTAGGCAAGCGTATCGACACGCGAGAATCGGGATGGTGGCAAATGCCACAAGGCGGTGTTGATCAGGGCGAAGAACTGGAACAGGCGGCCTATCGCGAATTGGCCGAAGAGACCGGAGTTGTACGGGAAATGGCGCACTTTCGCGCAAGAACCCGACAATCGATCCGCTACGACCTGCCCGACGAGTTGATCGGCAAATTATGGGGCGGCAAGTTCCGAGGGCAAGAGCAGCACTGGCACCCGCTCCACTCACCCGGCGAGGACAATCATA
>DMWU01000084.1 GCA_003483125.1 Erythrobacter sp.
GGCGCGGACACCGCGGAGAGTACAGGGTTCAAAGCGACAGGAGGCGCGGCGTCGGGCTCGGGGTACGTCGCAGCGATGAGCGCAGAGGCCGCGACTGGAACCGCAGCGAGCGCCGCGCAGATATCGCCAACCAGCGTTCGACCCTCGAATGGAATCGAGGGGATCGGAGCCAGCGTCATGCTGATGATGCAAGCATGCGTTCCACGCAGGAATGGACCCGTACGGATCGCCGAGAGCGCCGTGCTGAAACCCGCGAGCGCGATCGCAGCTTTGCCGACCGTGAGCGCAATCGCACCTACCGCGATGGCAGGCGTGACGGCGAGCGGGCTGAACGTCGCGCGGATCGCCAGGAAGACCGACAGATCCGCCGGGACTCCTATCGGGATGGCAGGCGCGATGGTCGGCGCGCAGAGCGCCGCCGTGACCGCTACGAGGATCGCCGGATTAGGCGCAGCGGATATGGCGATGGCTATCGCGACGGACGCCGCCATTACTATCGTGATCGTCGCTATTTTGGTCGTGGCAATTATCGTAGGGATTATCGCCGGTGGGATCGCCAGCGTTGGCGCAAGCACCACCGCTATAACTGGTATAGTTATCGCCGTTCACACCGAAATATCTTCCGTCTGGGCCGGTACTATGCGCCCTATCACTACCATAGCTACAGCAGGATCAGCATAGGATTCTTCCTCGACAGCCTGTTCTTTGGCAGCCGCTATTGGATCGACGACCCTTGGTATTATCGCTTACCCGACGTTTACGGTCCGTATAGATGGGTACGCTACTACGACGATGTCCTCTTGGTAAATATCTACACGGGCGAAGTCGTTGATGTGATTTATGATTTCTTCTGGTGACACCCCTCTGAAAGGCTGGCTGGCATTGACCCTTCGCCAGCAGCAGAACCCCCGCCGGCCCGGGCCAGCGGGGGTTTTATTTTTGCTTTCTTCTGACCAGATTACCCGCGTGCGAACCACATGCGAGATAGGCTAGGCACCTTATCATAAAGGCTGTGCTTAAGCGCGCCGATAATGTGTAGCGCCACCAAAACCAGAAGGAAGATACCCCCTGCCTTATGCTGGTCCAACACGGCCATTCCGGCCTCTGGATCCGGCGTGACAGGCAATGGCGGAATTTCGAACAGGCCGAAATAGCTGATCGAGAGTTCAAAATGCGATCCTGCCATCCAGCCGCCAATCGGCAAGCCAATCAGCAATACATAGAAAATCACATGCACGGCTCGCGCCAGGAACCGTTCCCAACTGGCGAGCGATTCCGAAAGTGGCGGCGGCTTATGCGTGAAACGCCACAAAAGGCGCAGCACGCTCAGCACCAGAATGGTGATCCCGATTGCCTTGTGCGGGGCAATGGCCGCAGTTTTCGCGGCACCTTCAAGATGTTCGGCGCTTTCCGCTATACGCCAATTGACGATCACGCCGATTGCGATAACCCAATGAAATATGATCGACCCCGTCGAATAGCGGGCTTGCGAAGTATCAGTCATGCCTCTCTCCCTCTCAGTGTGATCTTTTAACATTCCCGCTGGCATCGACAAGTGGCACCGCCTTGCTTCTTCTGCTTGCAGGAAAAGCGATGATTGCTAAGAATTTCGTCGATGCCCAAGAAAGAAATCATCCCGGACAAGGACGCGCTAAAGCGCATGGGTGCCGCTGTACGCAAGCGGCTCGAAGTGGACCCGTTAGCTTACAAAGTCGACACCGATTTGGCTGAAATTTATGCGATTGGTGATTTCCTGAGCGCCGACGAATGCAAGAAGCTATGCATGATGATCGACCTCGTGGCGAAGCCCAGCACGCTGCACGAAGAAAGCTATGCCAGCGGGTTCCGTACGTCATACTCAGGCGATCTGGACGCTGGCGACTCCTATGTGATGGGTATCTCCAGAAGGATTGACGATCTGCTGGGAATTAACCCGATTTGCGGAGAGGCGATCCAGGGCCAACGTTACCTGCCGGGTCAGCAGTTCAAGCCGCACAATGACTGGTTCTATACGACCGAGAAATACTGGCAGCTGGAGCGCAAGCGGGGTGGACAGCGTAGCTGGACCGCAATGGCATTCCTCAACGAAGTCGAAGAGGGCGGCGAAACCCACTTCACCAAGGTCGGTGTCAAGATCGAACCAAAGCCTGGTGTCCTGCTGGTTTGGAACAATGCGCTGCCCGATGGCACGCCCAATGATTGCACAATGCATGCCGGTACACCTGTGGTGAAAGGCACGAAATTCGTCATCACCAAATGGTACCGCACACGTAAGTGGACGTGAGAGCTCAGGCTTTGTCGAGCGCCTCGGCAATCAGCTTCCGGCTATTCTCGACCCCGTAAAGAGCAATGAAGCTGCCCATGCGCGGCCCCTGTTCGCTGCCAAGAAGCGTCTCGTACAGGGCACGGAACCAGTCGCGCAGGTTCTCAAACCCAAACTCCTCTTGCTTGCCGATATCATAGACCTGCGTTTGCAGCTCTTCAGCTGGCGTATCCTCCGCAGCATTTGCCAGCACTTCATCAAGAGCGCGCAAGGCCTTTGCCTCGCTCGCGGTGGGCGCGCGCTTGTTGAGATTAGGCGCGGCAAAATCGCGATTGTAGGACAACGCCGTGCCAACCAGTACGCCCAGCTCCGGGTGCTTTGCTGGGTCTGCATCATCGACATAATTGGCGAGGTAAGACCACACCGAAGCGCTGTCCGCCTCCGCGCCCAGCACGCCGAGAAGATTGAGCAACAGTCCATAGGTTACAGGCAGCTTGTCACCTGCACCTGGCGTTTCTGAACCGGCACCGCCATCGTTCGCGCGCAGCACGTGCCAGGCTGGATTGCCTAGCTGCTTGTCGAGCGCTTGGTCGCCCAGCCGCTCGCGAGACTGCCAGTCATCATCC
>DMWU01000295.1 GCA_003483125.1 Erythrobacter sp.
CCTTCGAGGGACCCTCGGGACGGCTGACAGCACCGCTGGCGAAATCAAGGATGCCCTCGAAACGGCCGCCCATGCCAACCGGCCAGCTTTGCGGGCTGACATCAAGCGCCAGCTGATCCGCCACCTCGTCGAGCAGCTCGAAGCCCTCTCGCCCTTCACGATCGACCTTGTTGATGAAGGTAATGATCGGAACGCTGCGCAAGCGGCATACCTCAAACAGTTTGCGTGTCTGCGGCTCGATGCCCTTGGCTGCGTCAATCACCATTATGGCACTGTCGACCGCCGTCAGTGTCCGATAGGTATCTTCAGAGAAATCCTCGTGCCCCGGCGTATCGAGCAGGTTGAAAGTGATCACCTCACCTTCAAATTCTTTCTCGAAGGTCATGACGCTGGAGGTAACAGAAATGCCGCGCTGCTGTTCGATCTTCATCCAGTCGCTGCGCGCGCGTCGAGCCTGGCCGCGCGCCTTGACCTCGCCGGCGAGATGGATCGCGCCGCCTTGCAGCAGCAGCTTCTCGGTCAGCGTGGTTTTACCAGCGTCAGGGTGCGAGATGATCGCAAAGGTACGGCGATTAGACATGCTGATTTAGCCTAGAGAATTACCCGCGCAGCTTTGCGCCTTGTTTGGCAGCATTGCGAACAATCGCGTCGGAGATCGCCTTGAGATCGGCATCCTTGTAACTCTTGTCTTGCGGCTGCAGCGTCACTTCGATGGCGATGCTCTTATTGCCTGCCGGAACGCCCTGCCCCTCGAAGACATCGAAAATACGGGCATCGACAATGTTGGCCTTGTCGGCATTCTTGACCGTACGGAGAAGTTCGCCTGCGGCAAGATCGGCCGGCACGAGGAAAGCAAAATCACGCGTAAGCGATTGCAGCGCGGGCGGAGCGTAATCCGTCCGAGCAAAGCCGTTTCCGCCCTTTCTTGCAGGGATTGCATCCAGATTGATTTCGACCGCCGCAACCGGCCCTTCCACATCAAAGGCCTTCAGCGTCGATGGGTGCAACATGCCAAAGCGCGCGAGCACATTCTTGGGGCCCAGCCGTAATGTAGCAGACTGGCCGGGATGGAACTGATCGCCAGCGTCATCCTTCACCATCAGCTTGCTCACCGGCGCTCCAGCTTCTGCCAGCAGCGCCATGGCTTCTGCCTTGGCATCGAAAGCGTCAAACTTCTGTGCCTTGCCAGCATTCCAGCTGCGCGCGTCCTTGTCGCCGGCTAGCACGACACCCAGTGTAACCCTCTCGTCGCTTGCGCCATCTTTCCCGCGAAAATAGCGCCTGCCAATCTCGAATAACCTAAGGCTGGATGCCCCCCGATCCACGTTGCGCTTCGCCGCGCTAATCAGGCCCGGCAGCAATGAGGGACGCATCACCTTCATGTCCTCACTGATCGGGTTATCGAGTGTCCAAGGCACTTCATTGCCAGTGCTGAAATGGGCGGCTTCAGTTTCGGCGATGAAGGACCAGGTGACCGCTTCGTTGAGTCCGCGCGCGGCAGCCGCACGGCGCAAACGACGCTCGATCAGCTGCTGAGGGGTGGCTGTTGGCATCGCAACGCCATCAGGACGCGGCAATGCAACGCTTTCCACCTTATCGAGGCCATGGATACGCACGACTTCCTCAACCAGGTCGGCGGCACCTTCAATATCGTGGCGGCGCAATGGGCAGGTGATTTGCCAGTCCTTGCCAACCTCAAATTCAAGGCTTTCGAGGATACGGCGCTGCTCAGTCTCCTCGATAGCGATCCCGCCCAGTCTCGTTGTAAGCTGCGGATCGAAACCGATCTTCTTGGCTTCGTTAGGAGGAGCGCCCGCATTCACGCGCTCGCTCGCCGTGCCGCCTGCCAAATCAAGGATCAGCCCAGAGAGTATATCTAGCCCATCATCAAGGAATGCAGGATCAACCCCTCGCTCAAAGCGCGTGCGCGCGTCGGAGGCGAGGCCCAGCTTGCGACCTGTCACCCCAATCCGTGCAGGATCGAAATAGGCGATTTCCAACAGCACATCGGTCGTATCATCCGAACAGCCCGAATGCTCGCCTCCCATGATGCCGGCAATGTCGTGCGCGCCGGCTTCGTCGGCGATCACAGTCATGCTGTCATCGAGCGTGTAGGTCTTCTCATTGAGTGCCAGAACCTGCTCGCCATTCGTGGCGCGCCGGGCAACAACTGCGCCGGTCAGCTTTCCCAGATCATAGGCATGCGCCGGACGGCCATAGGCCAGCATCAGATAGTTGGTCAGATCGACCAGCAAGGAGATTGGCCGCTGGCCCGCACTAACAAGGCGCTGCTGCAGCCAATCAGGTGAAGGCCCATTCTGCACACCCTTGATCACACGGCCATAGAATGCCGGGCAACCTTCCGGGTCATCAGTGCGTATTTCGATCGGACAAGCGCCCTTCTCCGAAATGTTAGGAACTTCGACGGGTTTGAGCTTGCCAAGGCCAACGGCGGCAAGGTCGCGCGCTATGCCATAGACCCCCATGCAATCCGGCCGGTTCGGCGTAATCGCAACATCTATGACCGGCGAGGCGTCGCTATATTCCGCAAAGCTGGTGCCAATGCTCGCATCGTCTGGCAACTCGATGACGCCCGAGTGATCATCGCCCAGCTCCAACTCGCGCGCGGAGCACATCATACCATTGCTCTCTACGCCGCGAATGGCGCTCTTGCGCAACTCCATGCCATTTGAAGGCACGACTGCTCCCGGGGTGCCAAGAATGCCCACCATCCCGGCACGCGCATTATGCGCACCACAGACAACCTGCAGTGCATCGCCCTCGCCCGTATCGACAGTGAGCACCTGCAACTTGTCGGCGTCAGGATGCTTTTCTGCGGTCAGCACCTTGACGACCTGGAATCCGGCAAAGCGTTCTGCTGGATCTTCGATCTCTTCAACTTCGTGACCAACGGCATTTAGCGCCGCCGCGATTTCTGCAAGCGAAGCCTCTGTCTCGAGGTGGTCTTTCAGCCATGTGATGGAGAACCTCATGCGCGCGCTCCTACGCCAGCCGAAAGCGTTGGCTGGTCGAACGGGCTGAACCCATAATGCTGTAGCCAGCGAATATCGCCATCGAAGAAGGCGCGCAGGTCGTCCATCCCGTATTTGAGCATGGCGAGGCGATCGACGCCCACGCCGAAGGCAAAACCTTGCCATTCATACGGGTCGAGCCCGGCAAATTCGATCACGCGGCGATTGACCATGCCGCTGCCTAGCAATTCCATCCACGCATGGTCGGGGGCGTCGCCCGATCCGCCCAGCAACCGTTTACCCTTCACCACTTCAAAACCAACGTCGACCTCAACGCTAGGTTC
>DMWU01000112.1 GCA_003483125.1 Erythrobacter sp.
CCGATTCGTCGCGGGTCGGATCGCTCGGCGGGGTGGTGACCTGGGCGAAATTCTGCTTGAAATAGTCGTAGAGCAGGCGCGACCGGTTTGAGAGTACGGCTAGCGGAGTGTCCGTTCCCATCGACCCGATAGGGTCATCTCCACCAACCATCATCGGCTCCAGGAATCGCGCTATGTCCTCCTGCGTGTAGCCAAAGGCCTGCTGGCGATCGAGCAGAGTGGTTTCATGCTTTGGAACTGAGGAAAGCTCTGGCTCGATATGGTCGAGATCTTCAAGCTTGTACTGCGCCTGGTCGAGCCATTTGTCATATGGGTGCGCCTCGCACAAGTTCGCCTTCAGCTCCTCGTCCTCGATAATTCGGCCTTCTTCCAGGTCGATCAGCAGCATCTTGCCCGGCTGTAGCCGCCATTTGCGCGTAATATCTTCCTCGGCGAAAGGCAGTACGCCCGATTCAGACGCCATGCAGACTAGATCGTCCTTGGTTACACAGTAGCGTGCCGGCCGCAGCCCGTTGCGATCAAGTGTTGCTCCGATTTGCCTGCCATCGGTAAAGGCAACCGCAGCGGGGCCATCCCAAGGCTCCATCAGAGCAGCGTGATACTCGTAGAATGCGCGCCGCGCGGGGTCCATCAGGTCGTTCCTGCCCCAAGCCTCTGGCACCAGCATCATCATCGCATGGGCCAGGCTGTATCCGCCTAGCAGCAACAGTTCGAGCGCATTGTCGAGGCAAGCCGTGTCTGATTGACCGTGAGGCACGATAGGCCACAATTTATCGAGATCGGGGCCAAGCAGTTCCGATTCCATCGTGCGGCGGCGCGCATTCATCCAGTTTACGTTGCCGCGAACCGTATTGATCTCGCCATTATGCGCGATCAGGCGATAAGGGTGAGCCAGCCTCCAGCTAGGGAACGTATTGGTTGAAAAGCGCTGGTGCACCAGCCCGAGGGCCGAAACGCAATTGGGATTGCTCAAATCCTCATAAAACCCGCCAACCTGGTTTGCGAGCAATAGCCCCTTGTAAACGATAGTGCGGCTTGAGAAGCTGGGAATATAGAGATCGGACAAGCCTGGCAGGTCGTGCTTGGCCTCAAGCTTCTCCAGCGGATTTTGAACCTGTTTTCGGATAACGATCAACTTACGCTCGAACGCATCCTGATCGGCGCATTTTTCACCTCGAGCGATCACCGCTTGCTGTATAACAGGCATGGAATCTACGACCGCCTTGCCCAATCCTTCCAGATTGACAGGCACATCGCGCCAGCCAACCAGGCGCTGCCCCTCCTTGACGGTGAACTTTTCGAACTGCTCGGTAACAAATGCACGTGCTGCCTCATCCTGAGGCATGAAGCACATGGCGACCGCGTAGTCGCCTGCCTGCGGCAGGTCATGACCATTGGATTCGGCCCAGTTACGGAAAAGCGGGTCCGGTATTTGCAGCAGTATTCCGGCGCCATCGCCAAGCAGCGGATCGGCCCCGACTGCGCCGCGATGATCGAGATTGGCGAGAATCTCGAGTGCCTGCGATACGATCTCATGAGATTTTGCGCCCTTGATGTGGGCGACAAAGCCTACACCACAGGCGTCATGTTCATTGCGCGGATCGTAAAGGCCTCGCCCTTCAGGCAGGCCTGGCACAGGATAACTCATTCAAACTCCACCCAATCGTCAACCCACGGCCGGACAGTGCTTGCGCGCGCGTCCAGCAATGAAGCGCGATTCACCCCGTTTAGCAGGGCTTCGAAAATTTCGCGAACGAACCCTTTGGCGAAAGGAAGCTGTCTTTGCAACTGCGAAGACATATGAATTCGATTGCGGCGACAATAGTTAGACTTTAGCGCGTGTTGTCTCTGCTCCG
The DNA here is from genome assembly GCA_003483125.1 of Erythrobacter sp. GTDB lineage: Bacteria > Pseudomonadota > Alphaproteobacteria > Sphingomonadales > Sphingomonadaceae > Erythrobacter. The sequence continues at coordinate 1,857 of DMWU01000112.1, forward strand.
GGCTTACGTATCAAAGACTGCTCGTCTGCCAACGCATCTCGAATTCCGCCAATTATCGTCGAATCGGCCACTGATGGCCTTTGGTATCAATCTAGCGGGCAGTGATATCTGGCGATGCCGTAGCGGCAGCGATCGCCGCATTGCACAAACACCAATCATGGGCCATGTAACACCCGCAATTCAGCCAGAGTCGTGACATTTTCAAGGAGAGTCGAATGACCCCGCAAGAGATCGCAGCCAAAGCCGGCCAACACTTGGGAACCAGCGAATGGGTCGAGATGAGCCAGGAGCGGATCAACCAGTTTGCAGATGCGACGGGAGATCACCAGTTCATCCATATTGACGAGGAAAAGGCAAAGTTGACGCCATTTGGCGGCACGATCGCCCATGGCTTCCTGACACTGTCGATGATCCCCTACCTCAGCGCCAATAGCGACATTCCGCGTGTCGATGGCGTCAAGATGGGCGTGAACTACGGCGGAAATAAAACGCGCTTCATCTCTCCCGTACGCGCTGGCAAGCGTATTCGCGGCCATTGGAAGCTGGTGGAGATGATCGAGAAAAGGCCCGGCCAGTGGCAGCAGACTGCCGAGATTTCGATCGAGATCGAAGACGAAGACAAACCTGCCCTGATTTGCGAATGGATCACGCAATTCTTCGTCTGAAGTGAAGAAACTTCCCTCCATCCCAGGGAACGAACAGTAGTTGAAATTTGAAAGGAATCGCCATGCGCGATGCAGTAATCGTCTCCACCGCCCGTACCCCCCTTACCAAGGCAGCTCGTGGAGCTTTCAACAACACGACCGGCGCCACTCTGGGTGCCTGGTCGATCAAGGCCGCGGTTGAGCGGGCCGGAGCGGAAGGCGGGGAGGCGGAAGGGGTCATGAGTGGCTGCGCGGCGCACG
>DMWU01000252.1 GCA_003483125.1 Erythrobacter sp.
AACCGTCCTGAATGTGGATGAAATTGCCCGCAAGCTCGATCAAATCGGTGGCCAGCTGCGCACCGGTTTACGAGCTTATGCCGTTCATGGCCTTAGCGATATGCTGAGTTTCAATGAATCGATGATGCGTGGTCACAATGATGATCTGTGCAGTGATCGAAAGGTTTTTTCTGGTTTTGCTCGAGGTGACGAAAATGGCGGCAGTGTAGATCTACAATATTCGAGGCGGCTGGCCGAATGCAGCCGCCGTCACCAAGTCCGTGTCGATGCGGGGCTGTCCTATTCCAAGATTGAAGGAGACTGGAATTCGCGGATATTTGCGGGACTGCGCTATGAGACCAAAATCGATCAGGATTTCACTCTTGGCCTGGCCGCTCTCGCCTCGCAATCAAGCGATAAATTGATTGGATTCGAACAAAGTTCAATCTCCGACAAAAGTCTGCAGGCAACGGCATATGGCCGCTACTGGATTAGCGACACGCTGCGCACCGGTGCGTTCTTTGGTTTTGGCAAGACTTGGTATAATTTCAGCCTAATTGACAGCGATGATTTTTCGCTCGCCGGCTCGATGAGGGGCAATCGTCAACTTTATGGCTGGCTAATGAGCGGCGAGTGGGTCATTGGTGATACAGTACTTACTACCGATGCCATCATTTCGCATGCTAAGGAAAAACTCGGCTCTGCCAGCCTCTCGGCCAATTATATGGGCGAGAAACGTACAAATATCGATCTTGCCGTCGGTACAGTTGATGTTACGCGTATTAGCCTGCCGGTTACGGCCCCAGTCGTTCTATCTGGATCGTCGGAAGAGTATGGAGAATTCTCACGTCTTCTGCTTAGCCCTGGCGTTATTTGCGAGGATAATTCGGCAGATAGCTCATCCATGCGCTGCGGCTACCAAGCCGGCGCCAAGTTAATTGTAAAAGATGATAGCGGCCGAAACCACTTCTATGCCGACTATCGCTGGGAAAACGTCTCGGGCATTCAGCGCTCGCTTTTCGGCGTGGGATATGCCTACCGATTCGGCAGAAGAAATGAGCTTGAATTAGCGATTGATCTCAATAGGGCACAGGACAATGAAGATAGGGCCTTTGTCAGCCTGCGCCTCGCCCAGTAACCGTCAGATCATTAGGTAAATGCCGCCGGCGGGGGCGAAATATCCGTGTAAAGATTGGGTAGTTTGTGAAGAAGCTTAAACCATGAAGCTTTCGCCACAACCGCAAGTCCCTAGAGCATTGGGATTCTCGAAGGTGAATCCGGCGGTGAAATCGTCCGCCTGCCAATCCATCAACGAACCGACGAGGTAGAGCACGCTGGCGCCATCGATATAGAATGTACCGCCGGGCGTCTCGATCTTCTCATCGAACTTCACCTCTTGGCTGACATAGTCGACTGAATAGGCAAGGCCCGAGCAGCCGCGACGCGGGGTGGATAGCTTCACACCGATCGCGTCGTCGGGTGCCTTCGCCATCAACTCTGCGATTCTCTCTTCTGCAGCGGGTGTCAGCGTAACTGCAGCGGGTATCTTGCGTGTTGTCGTATCGCTCATCACAGCATCCCCAACTCGAGCCGCGCTTCATCGCTCATCTTTTCCGGCCCCCAAGGCGGATCCCATACCAGATTGACCTCCGCATCGCGCACGCCGGGTACACTAGCGGCGCGTAGCTCGACTTCGCCCGGCATGCTTTCGGCCACGGGGCAATGCGGCGTCGTAAGCGTCATGGTGACAATCGCGTCGTTCTCATCCGTGATTTCGACACCGTAAATTAGGCCAAGATCATAGATGTTGACCGGGATTTCCGGGTCATAGATTTCCCTAATCGCAGCGACCACCGATTCATAAAGCGCGCCGCCGGGTTCGCCGGGGCCTAGATTCTCAGGCTTCTTCTGGAGGAAACCCTCCAGGTAATCGCGCTTGCGCTCCAGCTTTTCAGCGGGCCCCTCATCCGGGTCAACCGCATCAGAGACGCGCGCGCGCCGCGGTTTCACCTCCTCCTCATTCGGAGCAGGTGCCGCAACAAACTGTTTCTCATCACTTGGCTTGTTCATAGCTCTTCCCTAGCCAAATATCTTCCGCGTGCGGGCAACGCCGTTCAGCAGTGCCTCAACATCACTTTCATCCGAATAAAGCCCAAAACTGGCACGTGCTGTGGCCGGAACGCCCAAATGGTCCATCAGCGGCTGCGCGCAGTGATGGCCCGCGCGGATCGCCACATTCTCTTCATCCAATATGGTGCCCAGATCATGTGGATGAACCCCATCCATTGCGAAACTGACGATGCCCGCATTCTCGGCTGGGCCAAACAGTGTGATATCGTTCATCGCACCAAGTTCATCGCGCAGCTGCCTTGCCAAAGCAGTCTCGCGCTCATGAATCCGCTCAAGCCCGGTTGCATCGACATAGTCGATCGCGGCCGCCAGTCCGATCGCCTCTGAAATGGCAGGCGTGCCTGCCTCAAATCGTTGCGGGGGCGGGGCATATGTAGTATGTTCGAAACTGACGCGGTCAATCATCGAGCCGCCCCCTTGATAAGGGGGCATGGCGTCAAGGATTTCCGCGCGTGTCCACAATGCGCCAATGCCCGTGGGGCCGTAAAGCTTGTGTCCGGAGAAGGTATAGAAATCGCAATCCATCGCTGCGACATCAATCTTCAGCCGTGGGGCCGCCTGGCACCCATCGACCAGGAACTTTGCGCCTACACCATGCGCAAGATCGGCCGCGCGGCGCACATCGATCTGGGAGCCGAGTACATTTGACACATGCGCCAAAGCGACGAGCTTGTGCTTCTCGGTCAGCATCGCCTCAGCCGCATCCAGGTCGATGCAATGATCGTCAGTCAACGGGCAAACATCGATCTCTGCGCCGACTTGGTCTACCACAATCTGCCACGGTACGATATTGGAGTGATGCTCAAGCTGCGAGAGCAGGATACGATCGCCCGCCTTGAGATTGGCAGCACCCCATGTCTGCGCAACCAGGTTGATCGCCTCTGTTGCGCCGCGGGTGAAGACAATTTCTTCCTCATGCCCGCCAACGAACTCTGCCACGCGGCGACGCGCCGCTTCATAAGCCAATGTAATATTGGCAGAGCGCGCATAGACACCGCGATGGACCGTC
>DMWU01000116.1 GCA_003483125.1 Erythrobacter sp.
TCGCCCGCGAGGCGTTGGAGCAATATCTGCCCGCTGATCGCCGTAGCCACATGGCCGATTTCCTTAACTTGCTGCACTATCAACAACTCGACGCAACTACGCTGGAGGGCTTCAACGATCTCGCTGCCAAGGTTGGCGAGCCGGCACACGGCCTAGCGATATTCCTTTCGACCGCGCCGAGCCTGTTCGGCCCCACTATCAAGGGGCTGCAACATGCAGGGCTGGACGGCGAGAATGTGCGCATGTGCCTGGAGAAACCGCTCGGCACCGACCTGGCGACCAGTTGCGAGATCAACGATGCGGTCGCAGATGCCTTCCCTGAAGACCGCATATTCCGCATCGACCATTACCTGGGCAAGGAGACCGTCCAGAACCTCCTCGCACTACGTTTTGCCAATCTGATGTTCGAGCCGATCTGGAACTCAGCCCATATCGATCATGTCCAGATTACTGTCGCTGAAACTGTGGGGCTGGAGGGCCGAGTTGGGTTCTATGACGATGCGGGTGCCCTGCGTGACATGGTGCAGAACCACATGCTGCAATTGCTCGCACTGGTCGCGATGGAACCGCCGGGCGATTTCGATGCAACCGCTGTACGCGATGAGAAGGTCAAGGTGCTGCGCGCGCTACGCCCGGTTACGAACGGCGAGACCGTAACGGGCCAATATCGCGCCGGCGCGATCGGGGGTAAGGCAGTTCCCGGCTATGACGAGGAATTGGGCAAGTCCTCTGACACTGAAACATTCGTGGCAATCAAGGCCCATGTCGAGAACTGGCGCTGGAAAGGCGTTCCCTTCTATTTGCGCACGGGCAAACGCCTTCCCGAGCGGACAACAGAAATCATCGTGCAGTTCCGCTGCGTTCCGCACTCGATTTTCGCCGGCAAGGGTGCGGCGCTTAAGCCCAACCGCCTGGTAATCGGCATCCAGCCTGAAGAAAACTTGACGCTTTCGTTGATGACGAAGGTCCCCGGGCTTGATCGCGAAGGTATTCGCCTACGCCAGGTTCCGCTCAATATCGCCATGCCCGATGTTTTCGTGGGGCAGCATCGCCGTATCGCGTATGAAAGGCTGTTGCTGGACCTTATCGAGGGTGACCAGACGCTGTTTGTCCGCCGCGATGAAGTAGAGGCGCAGTGGCAGTGGATCGATGCAATCCGGGCTGGCTGGAATTCGGACGGTCTCCAACCCCAGACTTACACCGCAGGTAGCTGGGGACCGAGCGCCGCAATTGCGCTGGCTGAACGTGACGGAGTTAGCTGGCATGAGTGATCTGCATCCAACCATTGCCAAGGTCACGCAACGCGTGGTCGAACGCTCAAGACAAGGTCGGAAGGACTATCTCGACCTGATGGATCGCGAGGCTGATCGCGGGGGTGATCGCGCGCAGGTCTCCTGCTCCAACCTCGCCCACGCATTTGCCGGGGCACTGGAGGACCAGGAGGCCATGAAGGCCGCGCGCGGCCCTAATATCGGGATCGTAACTGCATACAATGATATGCTTTCCGCGCATCAGCCCTATGGCCGTTATCCTGACCGGATGAAGATATATGCGCGCGAAGTTGGCGCGACTGCGCAGGTTGCGGGCGGAACACCCGCCATGTGCGACGGCGTAACCCAGGGCGAAGACGGCATGGAATTGTCGCTATTCAGCCGTGATGTCATCGCGCTGTCGACCGGCGTTGCTCTCAGCCACGCAATGTATGATGGGATTGCCTGCCTTGGCATCTGCGACAAGATCGTACCGGGTCTGGTGATCGGTGCGCTTCGCTTTGGCCATCTACCTGCGATATTCGTACCCTCTGGCCCTATGCCGAGCGGCATCGCCAACAAGGAAAAGCAGAAGACGCGCCAACTTTACGCAGAAGGCAAAGTGGGGCGCGACGAGCTGCTCGCCAGCGAGATGGGTAGCTACCACTCCCCCGGTACATGCACGTTCTATGGCACGGCCAACTCAAACCAGATGATGATGGAAATGATGGGGCTGCACATTCCCGGCGCGGCTTTCATTCAGCCGGGCACCAAGCTGCGGCAAGCGCTCGACCGCAAGGCCGTGCATCGTCTGGCCGAGCTTTCAGGCACAAGAGAGAAGAATTTCGCGCGCTGCGTCGATGAAAAGGCGATTATCAATGCCGCGATCGGTCTGCTCGCCACAGGTGGCTCGACCAATCATGCGATACATGTCCCGGCCATGGCACGCGCTGCTGGCATCCAGTTTGATTGGGACGACTTGGCGGAATTGTCCTCGGCCGTGCCCCTGCTCGCCCATGTCTATCCAAATGGATCGGGCGATGTGAACCATTTCCATGCTGCCGGTGGAATGGGTTATATTATCCGCGAGCTACTGGATGCCGGATTGTGTCACCGCGATGTAGTAACAGTGAGCGACGGTGATCTATCAGATTACGCGAAAGAACCAGGCTTGGACGCTGATGATCTGGTTTGGCGCGAAGTGGGTCAAACCGGAGATGACACTATGCTGCGCCCAGCAGATGCCCCTTTCAAGGCTGATGGCGGAATACGGCTTGTCAGCGGAAATCTTGGCCGCGGCTGTTTCAAGTCGTCAGCAGTTGGAGAAGAGCGCTGGACGATTGAGGCACCTTGCCGGGTGTTCGATGACCAGGCAGCAGTAACCGAGGCATTCAAGGCCAGTGAGCTTGACCGCGATGTCGTCGTGGTCGTCCGCTTCCAGGGGCCGCGCGCAAACGGCATGCCCGAACTGCACAAGCTGACGCCACCTTTGGGCGTCTTGCAGGACCGCGGCTATCGAGTGGCGCTAGTGACCGATGGCCGCATGTCGGGCGCATCGGGCAAGGTGCCCGCTGCCATCCATGTGACGCCAGAAGCATTGGGCGGCGGGCCGCTGGCAAGGCTGCGCGACGGCGATGTAATCCGGCTCTGCGCCAAGACTGGCGAGCTATCGACCAGTGCAGATCTGGGCAGCCGTGACCCGGTAGCCGATCCCGGCGCCGAAATAGGCGTAGGCCGGGAGATCTTCGCGATGTTCCGCAATTTTGCCGACAGTGCCGAAAAGGGTGGCAGCGCGATGCTCGCCACTGCAGGCCTCTAATCCGAGGAATTGCACAAGTGACCAAGATTGAAAGCATCATGCGCATGGCTCCGATAATTCCGGTAATCGTG
>DMWU01000276.1 GCA_003483125.1 Erythrobacter sp.
CAAGGAATGCGATGGAAAGCGCGGGGGGCATAGCCCGCAGGTTGGGCGGGTTACTTGCCGCCCGTCTCGGAGCGAACAGCTTTGAGCAGCCTAAGGGCGGGGCCGTAAATCTTGCCGAATATGCCGGATTTTACGATCCTGCTCCTTGGGATCGCGAGACAGTGGTTGTGCCGTGGGCCGGAGGGCTCGCAGTGGTAACCGCAAGCGACTCAGACCCGGCAGACAATCTCACTCGGCTAAAGCCACTGGGTGGCGATCAATTCCGTGTGATGCATAAGAGCGGGGAAGAGCGCGATATCGTCTCATTTATCAGAGATAGCGATAGCAACATCACCCATATGTCGCGCTATGGGCAATTCACCCCGTTCAAGCGGCCTCTGGATTGAACCCATGAAAGCGGCAGAGGCGCGCAAATCATTGTTGGCCAGACGCGCCGAATTGATGCGCGAGGATGAAGCTAATGCAGATGCGCGCGACACGGTGGAATTGCAGCAGGACAGTGTCGGAAGGCTAAGTCGGATGGACGCACTGCAACAGCAGGCCATGGCGCAAGCCACCGAGCGGCGACGCGAGGCGGAACGGGCAAGGATCGACGCTGCGCTGGAACGACTGGATGAGGGCGATTGGGGCTATTGCCTCGTATGCGGCGACAAGATTGCCGAGAAGCGGCTGGCCCATGACCCGAGTATGGCAAACTGTATCAAATGCGCATCGGGCGGGTGAAGCGCCGCCCCTAGAAGCTCGCTGTCAAGCGCAGACCCGCAATGATGCCTATGTCCCGGGCGCTGACAGCGCTATCGATCACCTGCAGGTTTGCTGCAAGAGTCAGGTTCTTGTGCAGGCCGACTGTATAGAACGCTTCCACACCTTCCTCGTCCTCTAGTGCGAGTCGACCAGCCAAGGTGTCGACCAGCCTATTGGTCGGCGAGTAGCGGAACCATGCAATGCCAAACCGGTCTTGCGGCCGGTTGCGCGGATTGCCCGAGATCCCGATGAAGCCGCTCTTGTCGAGAAAGGTGGGGTCGCCATTCGAAAGGTAGATTTGGCCGAAAATTCCCCAACCCTTGCCCGGACTCTCGGGATAGACCGAAATATACTGATACCCGGCCAGAACGGCTGCGAACTCGCCTCTCTTATTCCCGAAATCGGAACCCGGTGAAGGGATAAGCGCAGCAGGCAATGAACCTGCGTTGATATCGTTGCGGGTGGAACCTGAAAGTTTCAGGGCGTAATAGCCGGGCGCGTCGCCAATCTTGACCGGGAAAGTCACCGATCCGAGGAAGCCGACACCGCTGCCGAACGCGGTTTCGAACCCTGAACGCTGATATTGCGAATCCGGATCGTAAACCCAAAGTCGATAAAGCACCTTCTTGGTCGGAACCTCCAGCAGTACGCCAGTAATCGTGTTTGGAATGATTGCCGATGGAGGCAAAGCCATACTCAAATTCTGAAAACCAAAATGTCCATTGCTGCCCACAACTGGAAGCTTGCCTCCCTGGTCCAGCACGTTGACCTTGCCAACGGTCAGTTTCGCTCCGGAATTCCAACGTTTTGTTATGCTGGCAGAGAGATCGAAGTCACCGGTATTCTCGCCCCTGAACAGCGCCGTATTGTTGGGGATCAGGCCGATCACGCCGTTTGAATCCTTGCCCCATGTATATTCGGGGCGGATTGTCAGCGTGATGCTGTCATTCAGGCCAAAGGCAGCACCGCTGATATCGAAATAGGCATCGGCGCGTCCGCTATAGCGCAAGGTGCTGTCAGCATCGCCGGAAACAGGGATATCCGTGAATTGAGAGACAACAAACTTGACCGTTATCGGTGATGCGGGTGAGGCTGGCGCGGCAGTGGGCAGGCCATCCCCTGGTGCCTGATCAGCCTCCTGCTGCTGAGGCGTGACCTCAACGGTCAGCTCGTCTTTCTCGCTTGCCAATACGGGCATGCCGGCAAGTAGCAAATTTACGGCGGAACCTGCCCGCAAAGCGAGCGACAAGCGACTTGTCATCGTTGATCGACGCTTTACGACCCGCATTTACCCCTCCCCCAGGGTTTGTTGGATTTTCTCCAACAAAGTGTTGATATTCAGATATTTAACTATAAACAAGACAATCAGTATTTACCATATCGGTCAATAGGCGATCGATGGCTAGCTCCAATTTGGAGTTATTCATATGGCCTATGCACAATAAGGTGTGGATCGGATTGTACAGCCCGACAGCCCGTTCCTGTCGAGGCCAGGCCCTCAGCCTGCAGAATCTAGCGTGGCAGGTTGCTCACACCCATAAGCGCTTCGTCTACAGCATGCGCGCATTGCCGTCCCTCGCGAATGGCCCAGACTACCAGGCTTTGCCCGCGCCGCATGTCACCACAGGCATAGACCTTCTCGACGCTGGTCGCATAGCTATCAGTATCCGCGGCGACATTCCCGCGGGCATCCAGCTCGACACCTGCCTGGTCAAGTAGCCCGGCCTGGTGCGGCCCGACGAAACCCATGGCGAGCAGAATCAGGTCGGCTTCGATGGTAAACTCGCTGCCTTCGACTTCTTTAAACTGACCGTCTTCCCATTCGACGTGAACA
>DMWU01000070.1 GCA_003483125.1 Erythrobacter sp.
CGGCAGGCGCACTGCCGAAATGCGCGCCAAGTGGTGGCACAAGCTATCTGGCCCGCTTTCGGCGTTCCTGATGCCACTATTGGGGGCTGTTGCGGCATTCGGCCTTGCACGCTCAGGCCAACTGTTCCTGCGCGCAATCATCGGCATGGCGTTGGGCTTTGCCTATTTTGTGGTTGACAATGCCGCGCTCGCAATGGGCAGTTTTGGCGGATATCCGCCATTCCTCGCTGCGTGGGCACCATTCTTCCTCTTCCTGCTGGTGGGCGAGACTGTCCTCATCCGAACCGAAGAGTAAGCGTTTCGAAGCTAAGCTTAGTCAGATGAACGCGGCACCATAGTGCTGCGAGCAATCCTCGAAACCAGATTAAGCATGCCCGGATGGTTCGCTCCGTCATAGGTTGAGCCATCGCCAAGTTCCTTTTTCAACCGCCGATGTGCCTCTGGCAAATCGTGATAGGGCATGGATGGCATCAAATGGTGGAGCGCATGATAGCGCAGGCCTACCGGCGCCCAAATTTCAGCCGCCGGGCCGGGGGGGGGCACATTCACGCTGTCAAGGAACTGGGCCGTAACAGTCATCGGTTCGCCGTCATTCTCCCACAGATGGGCAACCAGCGTGCGAAGCTGGTTGAGCGCAGCGGTAAGCGATACAATCGCCAATGCGATCAGAAGGGGCCTCCAGCCAAGGAACTGGATGCTGCCGAGCAGAACCCAGGCCCACAGGAAACCGCCCAACTCCTGCCAGAAAACCCGAGTCTTCAGCCTGCCCTCTGGCGGCTTGCGACGAAATTCGGAATTGATCATCAAAGCCGATGCACGTTCCCAAACCAGCTTCCGGATTGGCGGGATTATCACGCCGAGAGGAACCAGTATGGAAAAGCGAAACAGTAGCCCTATTGGAGCAAGCAATGCGATCAGGACGAAAGCAGGCAGGCTCCAAGGTTTCATCAGCGCGAGCGGAAGATATTCGGGATCTTCCACTGTGCCATATTGGGTGCGCTTGTGATGGAGGGTGTGCACGCCTTCATACATGAAACTGGGTGTGAGCAGCGGAACGCCAACCAGGGCATTCCATGCCAAACGGAAACCGGGCAACGCGTCGCGATGGATATGCGTCAACTCATGTATGAACATCAGGGCGCGATAGAGCGATAGCGCGGCGACGAGGCCCAGGGTGATCGCAAGGTAGATATCTTGCACCAAAATCGCACCCGCAAGCGCGCCATAACCTAGACCTGCTGAAAGAAGCATGTCGGGCCAGTAGATAGACCCACGCGCTTCACCGAGGTCACTGGTGATATCGCGCGCGGCGCGCAACATGTCCCTATCATCCTGCTCGATGAATTGGGTCCGTGTGGCCCGCGGCATGGCAGCGGCAGTGGCTGTACCGGAATCAAGGTTACGTTCGAAGTTCATATTCAAGAGCAGCCCCTACAGCAGTTTGGCCTCAAGGGACAAACAAAGCTTGTTGGCAAGAGTAATCGATTGGCTTGCTTAAACTACACAGCTAGGGCCAATACGGAATTGATCTACCACAAAGAGGCCACGCCTGTGCCTGAAAACCAAATAAACATTCAGCCAGTTTCGGACAAGAAAGCGCGGGGTGAATTTGTCGATCTGGGCCGCAGCTTTGCTGCACGCGAACCGCATAATGTACCGCAGCTAAGATCCGAGCAGCTTGAACTGATTGACCCGGGCAAGAATCCATTCTTCGGCCATGCAAGAGCGCAACTATTTATTGCATATCGTAACCGCGCACCTGTTGGCCGGATATCAGCGCATATCGACGAACTGGCGCTGGAGATGCCCGCTGAGCAGGGATTCGGTCCTGGAACGGGAAATTTCGGCTTTTTCGATGCAGAGGATGAGGAAACTGCCCATGCCCTGATGAAGGCCGCGGAAGACTGGTTGCGCAGCGAAGGGATGACGCGGTCGCTAGGCCCGATTTCCATGTCGATTTGGGAAGAACCTGGCCTGCTGGTCCGCGGGCAAGACCATTCGCCGATGATCATGATGGGCCACCACCCCGCGCATTATCGTGGCTGGATAGAAAGCTATGGCTACACCAAGGCCAAATCGCTGCTGACCTACGATCTGAATGTCAGCCGAGAGTTTCCGCCCCTGATCCAGCGTATAGTCAAATCAGGCGAGAGGAATGACCGGATTACGCTTCGCCCGGTCGATAAGAGCCGCTGGGACGAAGAAGTGGAGGTTGTTCTCTCCATTCTTAACGATGCATGGTCGGGCAATTGGGGTTTCGTACCCTTCACGGAGGCCGAGATCGCTTATGCCGGTAAGAAACTGAAACCCATCATTTTCGAGCCTATCAACATGATTGCAGAGCTTGACGGGAAACCGGTCGCCTTCATGTTGACCTTTCCTGATATCAACGATGTTCTGAAACGCATCGATGGCAAGCTTTTCCCTTTCGGTTGGTTTCATCTTCTGAATTGGCTGCGCAAACCCAAACGTGCCGGGATGCGTGTGCCATTGATGGGCGTCTTGAAGGAGTTGCACAATTCTCGGCTCGCTAGCCAACTTGCCTTCATGATGATCAGCCAGATCCGCCGCAATGCTGTTGCTCACTTCGGTTCGCAGCGCGGGGAGATCGGCTGGATCCTTGATGATAATCAGGGGATGGTTGCAATCGCCAACGCGATCGACAGCAAGATCAATCGCGAGTACCAGATCTTTGAGAAGTCCCTGTAGGATCATAACAATTACGATTGGGATGACGGGGCAACCTCAAAGGCACGTTTAGCCAGATTCTATCTTTCCTAGGGCGCAATTCATCTTGCTGAACTTGCTCTTGCAGGCATGAACATTCAAAAAGGCGGCATGGATACAAATCCGCCCGTCAAAGCAGAGGCTCAGACCTCTACCACCGAACAGGACGCTGCGCGATCAAGTCGGCGCATGGCATTTGCCGAACAGGAATTGCGGCTGATCTCTGCGCTTGTCCTGCTCTTGGGAATTGGCCTTCTACTGGCTCTGCCGTTCGTACTGACGATCGGCTCGGTAGTTTTCCTGCCTCTGGTTACGGCGCTCCTGCTTTCGATCCTGCTGTCGCCTTTGGCTGATAAGCTATCTGCTCATGGCGTGCCCAATATCCTCGCCTCACTTGGTGCCCTGACATTCTTCTTCGCCATCGTCGTGCTCGCCCTCGCACTGGTCCTGCAACCCGCCGTGGCCATGTTCGACAATGTGCCAGCAATGACTGAACGCGCGGGAGAGAGATTTGTCCAGTTACGCGACCAGTTCAGCTGGCTGGCAATGGCGAACCGGGAGCTTGCGGCGCTGATGGGTCAGTCAGATCCAAGAGAGGTTGTGCTTGCCAGCCCCAGCGTTCTGGAACAGCTCGCCTTCGCGACGCCCAGCGTCTTGCTGGAGGTTTTGCTCACGCTGCTAATGGCATTTTTCATGATCCAGTCGCGGGTGAAGCTGCGTCGACGCCTGCTGTTCGATCGGACGAGTTCGAGCGCCAGCGTCAAGGCTGCTCAGGTGATGCGCGAGGTGCAGGATAGGGTTGCGGCCTATATTCTGACCGTCGGTTGGATCAATGCTGGAGTGGGCGTTGTTGTGGCCACTGGGGCTTGGCTGGTGGGGGGCGGGGGGCCGGGGATGTGGGGGGGG
>DMWU01000154.1 GCA_003483125.1 Erythrobacter sp.
CCTGCACGCGCTGGAGGACTATTCTGTCAGCGCGGCCGGGGGCTTCACTCAGCCGATCGATCCGGACCTGGTACCTTCGGTGACCAACTATCTCTCCATTTTCGGCGCTGTAGGAATGACCGCCTATTTCGGGTTCCTTGAGGTCTGCGAACCAAAGGAAGGTGAGACGGTATTGGTATCGGGCGCGGCAGGTGCAGTTGGCTCGCTAGTCGGGCAACTGGCGAAGATTGTGGGTTGCCGGGTAATCGGGATTGCTGGCGGACCAGAGAAATGCGCCAAACTGACCGAGAAATATGGCTATGATGCCGCGATTGATTATCGCGGCAAGGACGAGGCGGCTTTGACCGCAGCTATCGCTGAGGCTGCGCCCAACGGCGTAGATGTAATCTTCGAGAATGTTGGCGGGATCATCCTCGATGCGGGCCTGATGAACCTCAACCTTTACGCACGCGTGGGGCTATGCGGGCTGATCAGCGAATATAATACGGAGCCTCGCGGCATTCGGAATCTATGGCAGTTGATCGTAAAGCGTGCGCAGATCCGCGGGCTTCTCGTCTCTGACTATGTCGAACGCTTCGGTGAAGGTGCCGCCAAGATGGGCCAATGGGCTGCGGCGGGAAAGCTGAACATCGAAGAACATATCGATGAGGGCCTAGAGAATACCTTCGAAAGCTTCATGCGCCTGTTCGCTGGCACGAACCAGGGCAAGATGATCCTGAAGATTATCTAATGTCGGATCGGCCTCGGCGGAGCTTGCTCGTCCTTTCCGGTGGGCATCCGTATGAAGAGGCGCCTTTTAATGAGCTGATCCACTCGCTGGGCGATTGGGAGGTCACCCATCTCGTTCATCCAGAGGCAGAACACGCAGTTGCCGCAGGCGCTGCTGACCATGCCTATGCGCTGCTTTTCTACGATATGGGCGGATATGAATTTGCCGATGGCAAGGTGACTTCGCGGCCACCATCTGAAGAATTCAAGCAAGCTTTGAGGCGCCGCTTCGCTTCGGGACGCGGCGCGGTTGCGATGCATCATGCGCTTGCAGGCTGGGCCGAGTGGCCCGAATGGGCCAATATGCTGGGCGGACGATTTCTTTACCAGCCGGGCGCTTGGAAAGAGCGCCAAGTGCCCGACTCGGGATATCGCCACGACGTAGAATACAATGCGGAAGTGGTTGCCGAGCATCCTGTAACGCGCGATCTGCCGTGCCAATTTGCCCTATGTGATGAGTTATATCTTGCCCAGATAGACGAGGAATCGGTCAATCCGCTGATCCGCGCGCAACACAACTTCACGCGCGACGGATTCTATTCAGCTGCCAAGGCCGTTGCCGGCGAGATGTTCACCAATGATGGTTGGGATCACCCGCCCGGCTCAAACCTGTCGGCATGGTGGAAAATGGTAGATACAGCTCCGCTGGTTTACCTTCAGTTCGGGGACGGCCCGCAAACCTACACCAACCCACATGTTCGGCACGCAATCGCCAATGCGCTGGAGTTTACAGCAGGAGAGATGAAATGAACCCGCAGGAAACAATCGAGCAATTCGTTGGTCACTGGAATAGCGGCGATTTCGAGGCGATGTATGCCATGTGCTCCGAAGATGTTGTTTGGCATAATATTCCGATGGAACCGATCAGGGGTGTCTCGGCAATGCGCGAAGCGGTGTCAGGTTTTCTTGGGCCGGTCGAAAGTTGCGATTGGGAAATTCATTCCATCGCAGCAAATGGCACCACCGTGCTGACCGAACGAACGGACGCATTTGTCCTCAAATCCGGGCAGAGGGCGGAATTGCCGGTGATGGGTACTTTCGAGCTAAATGATGACGGAAAGATCACGCAGTGGCGCGATTATTTCGACATGGCGCAATTTCAAAGCGAGTTTTCAGCCTGAATAGCTGAAATTCGGTGCTTTAGGGTGCGATAGCCCTAGCATTTTCAACCGTCGCCTCATGGCCCCTAGCCTGTCTATTTTAGACTTCGAAATTCGACATGGGAGCAGGCCATGAACAAGCCACAGGGCAACATGTTTGCCCAAGAGACACTGGTAAACCCTTTCGAGCATTATCGGCAGATGCACGAGGCTGGAATCCAGATCGAGCATATTGCCGAGATGAACACCTATGTCGTTTATAGTTATGACCTCATCTCGCAAGCCAACGCACACCCAGAGATATTCTCCAACGACTTTAGCGCCCTTATGGGGGCAGATGATGAGGAAATACGCGAGATCCTGGCGGAAGGCTGGGATAACCCGCCAACCCTGCTGACCGCCGATCATCCAGTCCACACGCGAAATCGCAAACTGGTAAACCTCGCATTCTCAGCGCCAAGGGTAAACGCGATCGAAGCCGAGATGCGCGCCAAAGCCATAGAACTGATCAAAGCCATGGCTGAAAAGGGAGGTGGAGATTTCGTGGAAGACTTCGCGATCCCGCTGCCGGTGGCAATGATTGCCCAGCAAATCGGCCTCGATAATGATCCCAAGCAGGTCAAGGCATGGTCGGATGCGGCCGTCGACCGTTTCAGCCAGCTAGTTGATCGTGAACGGGAGCTGGAATGCGCGAGATCGTTCGTCGAATACCAGTCATATATGAAATCGAAGATCGATGATCGCCGCGCGAATGGTGGAGACGATCTGCTGACAGACCTTGTCGAAGCGCGGGTCGAAGGCGAGACGCCGCTGACCGACGAAGAAATCATGTCGATCATGCAGCAATTCATGGTCGCCGGAAACGAGACCACTACTTCGACTATTGCCGGATGCTTGCTCGAACTGATCCGCAACCCTGACCAAATGGAAAAAGCGAAAGCGGCTGCCGGAGGGCGCGATCCCAAGCTAATCCAGAACATGGTCGAAGAGTCGCTGCGATATGAAACGCCCAGCGCGGGCATGTGGCGACTGGTCAAAGAGGATACGGAACTTGGCGGAATGAAGATTCAAGCAGGTTCTATGCTGCAATTGCGCTATGCCGCAGCCAATCGTGATCCAGCCAAGTTCGAAAACCCGGACAAGTTTGATATCGAACGGAAAAACGCACGCGCGCACCTGGCCTTTGGCAAGGGTCCGCATATGTGTGTCGGCAATATGTTGAGCCGCAAGGAAATATTTGTTGCATTTGATGAATTGCTCGAACGCTTGGACAATTTCCAGCTTTCAGATCCCGAAGGTGTAAAGATCCTTCCCAACATTCTTCTGCGCGGCGTGACTGCGCTGCCAATTACCTACGAACGTGCATCATGAATTTTGACCTTTCAGAAGAACAGCAACTGTTCACCGATACAGTAGAGCGCTTCTCGGCGCCGATTGATGTCGAAGCGAGACGCAAGTTGCGAATGCTTGGCGGCGGTTACGACCGGGCTCGCTGGCAGGAGTTAGCAGAGCTTGGCCTGATCGCATTAGCTGTGGACGAAGAACAGGGCGGCATGGGTGGATCATCTGTCGATCTTGCCCTCGTTGGCGAGGCAATTGGCAAGGCAATTTCGCCTGATCCCTGGCTTGAGAACGCGGCACTTCCCGCAAGGATTTTGTCCTGTGCGGGCGAGGCTGAAGCGCTTGAGCGTGCGATGTCCGGCGAAGCGATTTTCACGCTTGCCTGGGCTGAGCGGTGCCAGAGATATTGTACAGCACCAAAGCAAACACGACTGGAAGGTGATCGGCTTACGGGTGAAAAAACCTTCGTATTTGGGGCAGCTATTGCCGATCATTTCCTGATTACTGCGCGCGATGGCGATGATCTTGCCATCATTTCGCTACCGCGCGAGACCGATGGACTTGATCTTCGGACATATCCAATTGCCGATGGCAGCCTGGCCGGAGAGTTGCGCTTCAATCATGTGCAAGTTGCTGCAGAGAACAAGCTAAGCGTTTCGCAAGATGATTTGGCACAGGCAGTGGCCGACACTCGCTTGTTGGCAGCTGCGGAATCTGTGGGCCTGGGGCAAAGGCTACTCGATGATACGCTCACCTATGTGAAAGAGCGCGAGCAGTTTGGTGTTCCTATCGGGTCGTTCCAGACGCTGCAGCACAGGCTGGTCGATTGCTACGCAAAGATCGAACAGGCACGTTCGATGCTCTATCGCGCCGCAATGAGCGATGCCGCCGACATGGCCAACTGGCAAAGCTCATGTGCCGGGGCTAAGGCCTACATTTCCGAAACTATCGATCATGTGGCTCGCGAAGCTGTGCAGATGCATGGCGGCATGGGCATTACCGATGAGCTTGCGATTGGACATGCGATGAAACGTTTGCTGGTCCTCTCACGCTTGTTTGGCGATGTGGAAACCAATCTCGCAGAATACGCGGTGGCCGCATGACGGCGCTTTCTCCCATAGATCCGGAGCTTTGGAGCGACGGTGCAGAGCCACACTTGATGGGAGGCAAACTGCCATCAGGCGAAATCATTTTTCCCATGCCTGAAGGCGATGCGGCGCAGGATGTCGAACCATACAAGCTCTCGCGGCATGGCAAGCTGTGGAGCTGGACCAGCCAAGGCTTCTTGCCCAAGGAGCCCTATGAAGGGCCAGGATCGGGCGAAGGTGAAGGCCCGCCGGATTTCGTGCCTTTCCTGCTCGGATATATCGAATTGCCAGGCGAAGTTATTGTCGAGAGCAGGATAGTCGACGCAACGCTGGACGATCTTGAGCTGGGCATGCCGATGGAATTTTGCGTTGTGCCCTTCAATAATCGCAATTCTACCTTTGCCTTTCGCCCGGAAAAAACCGCATGAGCGAGAACGTCTATATCATCGGCGCGGGCATCCACCCGTTCGGCCGCACCGAAGGGCGCTCTGGCCGTGAGCAGGGCGTATTCGCAGTTCGCGAAGCGCTTGCGGACGCCGGCCTCGAATGGCCGGATATCGAATGTGCTTATGGCGGCTCGGCCGCAGCGGGCAGCGCCGATATCATGGTCAATGAGCTTGGCCTGACGAGCCTGCCCTTCACCAATGTCGCCAATGGCTGCGCAACTGGTGGAAGTGCACTTGCTTCGGCGCAGATGGCAGTCGCCAGCGGGATGTATGACCTCGCCCTGGCAGTCGGTTTCGATAAGCACCCGCGCGGTGCCTTCAATGCCAAGCCCAAGGATTACGGACTGCCCGAATGGTACGGCCAGGCCGGCATGATGCTGACAACGCAATTCTTTGCACTCAAGATCCAGCGTTACATGCAA
>DMWU01000028.1 GCA_003483125.1 Erythrobacter sp.
CCCCCCCTCAGCTACAGCGGACGCCCCCCCCCGCGAAAGGCCGGCCTTCCGCTCGAACAAATTGCTCCCGCCGGCCGAACGAGCCGCAGCATCGCCGCCTCCGGCGTCCCCACCGGAACCGCCGCTGGCACCACCGCCCCCAAGGATCTGGCTACGCCTACTTTCTGCCTGTGCAGGATCTGGCGCCGCTTCTTCTTCCTTTGGTGTTTCACCAAGATCGGCTTCTGCAGCCTCGCTCATCTCTGCAGATAGATCGAACGGCTCTTCATCTACCGGCTGATCTGCAGAGGCATCGTCAATGCCAACTTCAGGCGCAGCTTCAGCTTCTGCCGGAGCGTCGCCTTCGATCCCTGCAGAGGCACCCGCGTCATATTCGCCATCCGCGTTACGCAATCCGGCCAGTGGATCGACGATACCTTCCGGTTCGTCATCATCGTTTTCCGGTGTTTCGTCAAAAGCCTGCATCCCAGTTAGATCGAAAGGCTCGTTGGCAGGTTCTTCAATCTCGGCAGGTTCTTCGGTCGCCGCGGCAGCTTCTTCTACCTCCGCGACCTCGTCCGTCGCCCCGGATTCATTCTCTTCCGAAACTTCAGGCTCCGGCTCAGCGCCGAATTCCTCGTCACCGCCGAGATTCAACAGATCAAGATCGCGCGAGGCATCTGCAGCCTCTTCAGATGACAATTCCAGTACAGGGCGCTTTGGTGGCCGAGCGCCGCCAAGCGAAATGTTGGAAGTTTCAGTCGCCGGGCGAACAGCCCCCTGTTCAATGCCTGTCGCAACCACCGAAACACGTATCTTGCCATCAAGGTTGGGGTTGAATGCCGAGCCCCAGATGATGTTCGCATCTTCATCCACCAATTCGCGGATATGATTGGCCGCCTCGTCAACTTCCAGAAGCTTCATGTCTTCGCCGCCAATGATCGAGATGATCACGCCCTTGGCGCCCTGCATGCTCACACCATCGAGTAGCGGATTTGCGATCGCGAGCTCAGCCGCTTCCATCGCTCGATTTTCGCCTTCGGCCTCGCCCGTACCCATCATGGCATTGCCCATCTCGCTCATGACGGAGCGTACATCGGCAAAGTCGAGATTGATCAATCCGGGCATCACCATCAAATCGGTGATTGAACGCACGCCCTGCTGCAGCACTTCGTCGGCGAGCAGGAATGCTTCCTTGAAGGTGGTTTCCGGCTTGGCGACCAGGAAAAGGTTCTGGTTGGGTATAACGATCAGGGTATCGACGTGGCTCTGCAATTCCTGAATGCCAGACTCAGCAGCGCGCATACGGCGCGAGCCCTCGAATAGGAACGGCTTGGTCACGACGCCAACGGTCAGCACACCCTTGCGCCGTGCAGCCTCCGCAATCACCGTCGCAGCACCGGTACCCGTGCCGCCGCCCATACCGGCAGCGATGAACACCATGTTCACGCCTTCAAGCGCTGCTTCGATGTCCCCCACCGTTTCTTCGGCCGCAGCCCTGCCCACTTCGGGCCTTGCGCCAGCACCAAGGCCTCCAGTGATTTCCGGGCCAAGTTGAATACGCTTGTCTGCCGCCGACATGCTCAAGGCCTGAGCATCCGTATTTGCCGCTACAAAATCGACACCTTCGATCTCGGCGGCAATCATATTGGCTATCGCGTTGCCACCGGCGCCGCCGACCCCGATCACGGTGATCCTGGGGCGCAATTCCTCGTTTGAGGCCGGTCCGATATTGATACTCATTTACTTATCCTCCGCAGGCGCAGCTACGCGCCTCGACACGTTAACCAAATGTGGCATAAACATGACTCGTCGTAGATAGTGCGATCATCCTTATCCACAGCGGCCAACTCTCGTCCATTCTCTCACACATAGGGTTAAAAATATTCCTTCAATGCCCTGAAGAGCCGCGTGACCGCTTCAGAGCCGCCATATCGCGACGATGTCTGGTAGTTCTGGCCGATAGTGCGAATGTCGACTGGGTCATCCGCAGCATAGAGGCACAAGCCCACCAAGGTCGCAAAACCGGGGGTAGAATGTGCCTCTGGCAGTCCTTTTAGAGCCAGCGGCCTACCGATCCGACATGGTCGGCCTAGCGCGCCTTGCGCATAATCTGCCAACCCGGCCAGTTCCGCGCCACCACCAGTCAAAACGACCTGGCCGCCATGATTGCCGGTAAATCCCATCTCCTTAAGCGCCCGCCCAATCTCCTTGGTCAATCGAGACAGGTTTTGCGTGACAATCGAGACCAGTTCTGCGCGCGCCACACTATGCCCGCCAGCCTCTGCATCTTCATCGTCATCTGCAAGTCTGACCGGGATCAGTTCTCTATGATCGGTTGGGCTCGCTATCGCAGAGCCCGAAACGCATTTGAGCCGCTCTGCCTCAAACCGCTTAATGGCAAAGGCAGAGGCAATCGCATCGGTGATCTCAGATGATCCAATCGGAATAGCGGCCAGACCAAGCAGCATCCCGCTCGCATGAACCGAAACATTGGTCACATCAGCGCCAATCTCCACCAGAGCGACACCTAGATCGCGTTCTTCCTCGCTAAGACAGGAATACCCAGCCGCAAGCGGTGTCGCGACCACAGCCTCCACATCCAAATGCGCGTTTTGCACCGCCTCGGTAAGGTTACGTACCGGCGCGCCATCGGCTAGCATTATATGGATATCGACGCCCAGTCTTTCGGCATGCAGCCCCTTTGGGTTGGCAACACCATGCGCGCCATCCAGCGTGTAATGTGCGGGCTGCGCGTGCAGGAACATGCGTCCGTCGGGCTGTATCGTATCGCGTGCGGCCAGAAGCAGGTGCTGGATATCCTCTTCCTCAACGCGCCTGCCACCAATATCGATCTCTACCTTTGATACTCGGCTCGCCAGGCCCGCCCCCGCACAACCAATCCAAGCGCTTTGGATCGTGGCGCCAGCGTTCTTCTCGGCGCGCTCGACCGCATCTCGTATGGAATAGGTCGCGGCCTCCATATCGGTGACATAGCCGCGCTTGATCCCTTGGCTGGCCCGGTGGCCCGAGCCCATAACCACCAAGTCACCATCTTCGGTGAGGCCCATGATCATGGCGGAAATCCGGAACGATCCAATGTTGATCGCGCCGAAGACCTTGGTGATCCGCGGTTCGGCCATTAGCTAGCGTCCTCCTCATTCAATACCTGGTCTGCGCGGCCAGGGATACGCATGTAAATGCGAGGCGGTGCTCGCATATCGAAAGTCTCAACCTGCCCACCCAACAGACGGTTCTGCCCATCAAGGCGGGCAAAGGAAATAAGCGCTGATGCAGCCTCATCCTTGCCTTGGGGAAGAGCGAGGACCTGATCAGTCTTGAAAGTCAGGTTCCATCGGCGGTTACCCACCCATTCGGCGACCACAATCTGGGGACGCAATGCCGGTGCCGCGTCCATCAGCAATTCAAGCGCTTCAACCTGCCTGCTCGCCCCCGGTCCTGAAATCTCAAGCATGTCCCTCGCGGCCTCGCTTGAGATCGGCTCCAGCTCCACACCCTCAACATCGATAAGCATCAGGCGATCCGGCCTCCTGAGTACGGCATGGGGTTGGCGTTCGACGACATCGACAACCAGCAGGTCGGGCAATTGACGAGAAACGCGTGCATCCTTGACCCATGCCAATTCCAGCAGGTTCTCGCGTATTGCTTCAAGGTCGACGCGTGGCATGGGCATATCGCGCTGCGACAATACGCGCTCGTAAACGCGCTGCTCATTCATCCGATTTACGCCCGAGACGCGCACATGGCGAACCTCGAATCCCGCATCATAGGCGATCACGGCAAAATGCGCCTGTGCCAACGCCGGCAGGCCAGCGAGGCTGGCTAGAAACCATGCAACTGCTGCAACGCCGCCAAGAATTATGAACAGGAAAATCCTGTGCAAATGCTCGTCGGTAAAGGGCAACAAACCGATAGCGCGATCAATCAGACTGCTGGTCTTGGCCTTGGCTTTGCGCGCCTTGTTCGCCCGGCTGTATGCCTTGGTCGCGCGGCGCACGCCCTTGGCCGATCGTTTAATGACCGCCATCTGAGCCTCCAAACCTGGCCAGAGCCTCTTTGACGATGGTTTCGACCAGATCGGCATATTCCATGCCAGCATATTGTGCCTGTTCGGGCACCAGACTCAGCGGAGTCATACCCGGCTGGGTATTGGTTTCTAGCACGAAGAGCCCGTCTTCACCCTGACTATCATCCCAGCGGAAATCGGTACGACTGGTTCCCTTGCAGCCGAGCACGCGATGCACGCGCAGCGCGTATTCGCGGCACAAGGCCTCAATCGATTCCGGGATTTCAGCAGGGCAGACATGGACCGTCTTTCCTTCGGTGTACTTGTGCTCGTAATCGTAAAAACCGGCTTCGATGATGAGCTCGGTCACGCCGAGTGGACGCGGTCCATCGGCCCCGTCAATCACTGCAGTTGTCAGCTCGCGCCCGCGAATGAACAGCTCTGCCAACAATTCGCTGAATTCCTGCCAGGGTCCGGCGACATCGCGGTCAATCGGATTGCCGTAATTGCTGTCGTCCATGACCATAGCCACGCCAATCGACGATCCCTCGTTCACGGGCTTAAGCACATATGGACGCGGCAATGGATCAGCCTTGTATAGGTCCTCGCTTGCGACAATTCGTCCACCCGGCATTGGCACGCCATGTGGGACCAGCGCCTGCTTGGTTAGCTGCTTGTCGATAGCGATGACAGAGGTCGCAAGGCCCGAATGCGTATAGGGAATACCCATTAGGTCGAGCATTCCCTGCACTGTACCATCCTCGCCCGGAACGCCATGAAGTGCGTTGAACACGACATCGGGAGCGACCTCGGCAAGACGCGCTGCAACCTGCCGGTCCATATCGATCCGTGTGACACGGTAACCGCGACTCTCAAGCGCATCAGCCACGCCATTCCCGCTCATCAACGAGACTTCGCGCTCATTGGCCCAGCCGCCCATAAGGACCGCGACATGGGGTTTGTCGGAGCTACTCATTTGCGCCCCACACGCTGGATTTCCCACTCGAGCTCAACGCCAGAATTTTCGCGCACACGGCGGCGCACCTCTTCTCCCAAATCCTCGATATCCGCACTGGTGGCATTGTCTGCATTGATCAGGAAATTGGTGTGCTTCTCGCTAACCTGCGCACCGCCCAGTTTAAGCCCGCGACAGCCTGCTGCATCGACCAACTGCCAAGCTTTCTCGCCTGGCGGATTCTTGAAGGTGGAACCGCCCGTACGTGTACGCAGCGGCTGTGATTCCTCGCGCGCGGCGGCGATCCGATCCATTTCAGCGCCTATCTCGGCAGGATTGCCCTGTTTCCCCTGGAAGCGCGCGCTCACCACAACCGCGCCTTCGGGCAATTCTGAATGACGATAGGAATAGCGTAATTCTGTAGCGGGCAATGTCTCCAGCGCGCCATCTGGCATGACGACTTCGCAATCGATCAGAACATCGGAAACCTCGCGCCCATATGCACCGCCATTCATGCGAACAAAACCGCCAACCGTGCCGGGGATTCCGCGCAGGAATTCGAGCCCGGCAATGCCCGCATCGCGCGCGGCCGAAGAGACAAGGATACCGCTTGCCCCGCCACCGCACCGCAATTGGCTATCGGGCAGGACTTCTACCTTAGCGAAGGCTTTGCCCAGGCGGATCACTATGCCCGGCACGCCGCCATCGCGCACGATCATGTTTGATCCAAGACCCAATGCCATAATTGGCATGTCGCCTTCTAAACCTGCAAGAAAGCCCTTGAGGTCATCGAGATTGGCAGGCTCAAACAGGTAATCTGCGGCGCCGCCAGCCTTGAACCAGACCAGCTTTGCCAGATTAGCATTGGGAGTAAGCTTGCCGCGAACTTCGGACATTGATTTTGGAGGGAGCGTATCGATCATTTACCCCCTCTTTTCGCTGTGATGGCATCGGCAAGACCTGCCGCCCATTTCGTGATGTCGCCTGCCCCGAGACAAACGACATAGTCACCCGCGCCAAGATCGTCGGCGAGCGCGCTTGCCAGTTCATCCATCCCAGCGATTGTCTGCGCGGAACGGTGCCCGCGCGATTTCAATCCAGCCACTAGTGTCTCTGCATCGACGCCCTCTATCGGTTCTTCACCTGCCTCATAGACCGGGGTCACAAAGACCTTGTCCGCATCGTTGAAGCAGTTCTGGAAGTCATCCATCAGGTCGGCGAGGCGCGTATAGCGGTGCGGTTGTGCAACCGCGATTACGCGACCAGTCTCGCTTGCCGATGCCGCCTCACGCGCAGCGCTGAGCACAGCTTTGATTTCTACCGGGTGGTGTGCGTAGTCATCGATAATTGTCGCGCTACCGCCATCGCTTTCCACTTCGCCAACTTTGGTGAAGCGGCGGCGCACACCGCCAAAATGCGCAAAGCCCTGCTGGATCACCTCATCGACGCAGCCCATCTCGATTGCGACAGCAATAGCTGCCAACGCGTTCTGGACGTTGTGGCGCCCCGGCATCGGCAACCGCACACCCTCAATCACGCGATCATCCTCGCCGCGCTGGCGCACTTCGACGTCGAAAATATTGCCGCCCGCATCGGGGCGAATATTCACGCCGCAAATGTCGGCCTGGGGCGAGAATCCATAAGTAACTACGCGGCGATCGCGCAATTTTCCGATTACAGCCTGCACCTCAGGGTGATCTACGCACAGCACAGCGGCACCGTAAAAGGGCACATTATGGATGAATTCGACGAAGGCGCGTTTCACTCCTTCAAAATCACCATAATGATCCAGATGTTCGGGATCGATATTGGTGACGACCGCAATAGTCCCGTCGAGCCGCAGGAAGCTTCCATCGCTCTCATCGGCTTCGACCACCATCCAGTCGCTATCGCCCAAGCGCGCGTTCGATCCGTACTGCTCGATAATTCCGCCATTGATTACTGTGGGATCGATATCGCCATGGTCGAGCAATGCGGCGATCATGCTGGTAGTGGTTGTCTTTCCGTGAGTGCCCGCCACCGCGATAGTCGATTTGAGTCGCATCAGCTCTGCCAGCATTTCGGCGCGGCGAACCACTGGAATACGATGCTCCAAAGCATAGGCGACTTCGGGATTGGTGCGACGAACAGCGGTTGAGGTAACGACGACAGCTACGCCTTCAACATTTTCAGGAGCATGGCCGATATTGATCGCGATGCCGCGTGCCCGCAGCCGTTCCACGCTCGGCCCCTCGGCAAGATCGCTGCCCTGCACCGAATAGCCAAGATTGTGCATTACCTCGGCAATGCCCGACATGCCGATACCGCCGATCCCGACGAAATGTATCGTGCCAATATCGGTCTCGACCCCTTTCATAAGGCATCATCCCGATTAGAGCTGTGCCCGGCAACAGCCGTGTGGTTTGCTGCGCGTGGCGCCTCTCCGCCGACACGGATGACATCCATCATTTCCGCACCGCCAAAGCTTTCGACCAGGTCGGCTAGGTCTTTCGCTGCGTTTGGCCTGCCGCAATTCCATGCCGCATGGGCGGCATTTGCCAGTGTATGCGGAGCCTGAGCCATGGCCTGGATTTGCTTAGCAAGCTCCTTCGCGTCGAAGCGCGCCTGCCTGATCATCCGCGCACCGCCCGCATGCACGATCTCATGCGTGTTGACGGCCTGGTGGTCATCGGTGGCAATGGGCAGCGGTATCAGAATAGCGGGCCTGCCAACCGCCGTGAGTTCGGCAATGGTAGAGGCGCCGGCGCGACCAATGAAAAGGTGCGTATCGGCAAGTCGCTCTTCCATATCTTCAAAATAGGTACCCAGCTCCGCCGGAATGTCATGGCTGCGATAACGTTCGCGGACGCGCTCAAGATCTTCAGGCCTGCATTGCTGCGTCACTTGCAGGCGCTGCCGCAATGCAGGTTGCAACATTGCCAGCCCATCCGGCAATATTTCGGAAAGTATGCGTGCGCCCTGGCTGCCGCCCGTTACCAGAACGCGCAGTATGCCGTCTTCTGTGAATGCAGGGTAATCCTGGGTGCGAAGTGCAAGCACTTCGGGACGTACGGGGTTGCCAACCAGATGTGTCTTGTCGAGATATTTTGGCTTGAGCCGCTCAATGTCGGGATATGCAGTCGCAATGGCATCAACGCGGCCCGAAAGCAGGCGATTGACCCGGCCCAAAACCGCATTCTGCTCATGCACGATGGCAGGCACCTTCGCCGAGGTTGCAGCCAGCATGGCGGGAAGCGCGGGATATCCTCCAAAACCGACATGCGCGCTGGGTCCATAGGCGTCGATCAGCCGCAATGCCATTCGGCGCCCCTCAAATACAGACCGTAATCCGCCCAACCATTTCAAGGGATTCTTGCCAAAACGCCCTGCAGGAAGAACATGCACAGGCAGAAAGTCTGGTTTGCCTGGAAGATTAGCTCCACGCTCGTCGGTGATCAGGCCGACATGGTGGCCCCGTTGGACCAGTTCGGCGGCAAGAGCATAGGCGGGAATCAGGTGACCCCCTGTGCCCCCTGCCGCCAGCATGTATTGGCGGCTCGCGCCTTTACGAGTTTCGTTCATGTTGCGGCCCTGCCCATGCCGGTTTTTCCCTCAACCCCCAGCGCTTCCATCAGGCCGGGTGTTTCCCTTTGAAGATAGGGGTTCCTGCGCGTGATCGCCAATAGCAATCCAACCGTCAGGCAAACGGCGATAGTCGAAGAACCACCATAGCTTACCAGCGGCAGGGTCATACCCTTGGACGGAAACAGTTGAAGGTTGACGAGTATGTTGATCATGGCCTGCCCACCTATGTGAGCAATCATGCCGGAACCGGCGAGCATGACAAAGAGGTTTTCCTCGTCGAACAGGCGCAGGAAAACTCGCAGCATGATCGCAAGGTAAAGCAGCACTACGACCATGCACACTAGCAGGCCGAATTCCTCACCAATGACGGAAAAGATATAGTCTGTATGCGCCTCTG
>DMWU01000268.1 GCA_003483125.1 Erythrobacter sp.
TGCCGTGAGATGCCGAAAGCTCGCATAGCCCCTGTAAGCCTGCCCCATTGATTAAAATCGCCCATGATCGCGGTGGGCATCTTCTTTCTTTTCGCGCAATCCTTCAGCAAGGCGCGCACCTGGTCGCTACGCCTCAGCCCGGAAATGTCGAGATGCGCCCCCAATATCCGCAGGGAATGCCCATCAGCGACAATTTCGCCCATTACTGCGCCGCGAGGTTCAAGAGCGGGTAGATCTAGGGCGTTGCCCTCACTGAAATCGAACTTGCGGCGGATCAGCAATGCATTGCCGTGCCACCCGACGCTGCGGGCCTGCTTAGCCACGGGAACGAATTTCCAGGGCGTATCATCGATGGCCGCACGCGGTAGCACGCTGGCGCGCTGGCCGAAGCGGCGATCTGCCTCTTGTAGCGCAATAATGTCTGCATCCACTTCGCGCAGGACCGTGATAATACGTTCGGGATCGCGCTTGCCGTCAAGGCCCAGCGCCTTGTGTATATTGTAGCTGGCGAACCTTAGCTGCACGCAGACACGCTTGAGTTAATCGGCCGCCGCACCGGCGATGTAGCGATCGGTCTGGCGCGTAGGCAATCCGTCGATACTGGAAGTCCGCGCCGCATGCTTCTTCTCCCACTCACGAGGGTCGGCCTGCGCATGCGCCTTCGCCAATGTTGCCCGCTCTTCCTGCAGCTCCATAAATGGCACGCCCCAACCGCAACTGGTCTGCACGCTCTCAACATCAATTACAAAGATTTGCCGAGTACCGGGAAGCAATGTGAATTGTGACGCAAGCTCTTCCCATTCGGCATCTTGCGGCAAGACCGCGCGACCACGGCCATAAATGCGCAGGATCAGCGCAGGCTGCTGGAAATTGCAAAACATGATTGTGATGCGACCGTCAGCGGCCAGATGGGCATGTGTCTCATTCCCTGAGCCGCCAAGGTCGAGATAAGCGACCTGTTTCGGGGACAGGATCCGGAATGCATCGTATCCCTTGGGGCTGATATTGATGCGCGCATCCTCCGCAGAAGTGGCGACAAAGAAGATTGGCTGCTTGCCGATCATCTCGACATGCTTCTCATTCAGCGCATCAAAGAAATCAGCCATCTTAATCTTCCTTCAAATCAGAGAAATTCCCGAAGCGTCGCCATGAACCGATCAAACTGGTCGTGGTGCAGCCAATGCCCGGCCTTTTCAAACTCGATAACCCTGGCATTTTTGAAATGATCGAGCCTGCCATCGCCTTCGGGGTTTGAGGCCCAACTGTCTGCACCATAGAGCAGTAATGTCGGGGCCGTAATCGCCCCCCATGTTTCATAGAGGAACTCATCCGCGATATCCTCGGTCGGCCAGACGTTAAGGTGCGGGTCGAACTTCCAGCTATAAGTGCCATCTTCGTTGCGGTTGACGCCATGTATCGTGAGATGCCGCGCCTGCTCCTCCGTTAGGTAGGAGTTTTCTTCGATCATCCGCGCGAATGCAGCCTCGATACTTTCATATTTGCGCGGAATGCGGGCCGATGCGGCACGCTTCTTGCCGATCCATTCATTGAGCCGCTCCGGATATGGGCGGTCGCGCATTTCCGCCTGGCGCTTGGGACTTGGGCCTAACCCTTCGATCGCGACAATCTTGGTCACCATATCGGGGAATGTGCCGGCATAGCGCAGAGAAACATTGCCCCCCATTGAATGGCTGACGATGGTAACGGGGCCCACGCCCAACTGGTGAACCAATTGGGCAAGGTCATAGACCATGTCGTTCGACTGGTAATTGCCGTCGCTGACCCAGTCGCTGTCGCCATGGCCGCGATGGTCCATCGCCACCACGTGCCAATCCTCACGCAACTCTTCTGCCACCCAATCCCAACTGCGCGCATGGTCGCGCCCGCCATGCACCAGGATAAGTGGCGGTTTGCCGCGATTTCCCCAGTCGAGATAATTAAGCCTGAGGCGCTGCGATATGAAGGTTTGCGAGGTAGGTCCGGCCAGTGTCATAGCTCACATCAATGCCGCGAAGCACGGCCGGCTGCAAGCCCATCGATACCCTAGCGTTCCTTGGTCGCTGAAAAGGCTAGCTCGGGGTTCTTTTCCGCCTGGTAATTCACGTCCCAAGGGCTCTTGACCATAAAAACGAGGTCTCCATCGCGATCGCGCGCAAGATTGGCGCGATTGAAATCTTCAAACTGCTTCAGCGCCGCACCATCCCCCTTAATCCAACGTGCCGTTGCGAAGGGCGAAGCCTCAAGCGTCGCACCGACCTTATATTCCGCCTCCAGCCGCGAAATGAGCACATCGAGCTGTAGTTGGCCGACAACCCCGATTATCCATTGCGCGCCAATTTCCGGATAGAAAACCTGGATCACGCCTTCTTCGGAAAGATCATCCAGCGCCTTGCGCAATTGCTTGGTCTTGGTCGGATCGCTCAGAACGACCCGGCGCAGGATTTCCGGCGCGAAATTGGGCAGGCCGGTGAAACGGATCTTGTTCTTTTCAGACAGCGTATCACCCACGCGCAAAGTGCCGTGATTGGGAATGCCGATAATGTCGCCCGGCTCCGCAGTGTCGGCAATTTCACGATCCTGCGCGAAGAACAGGATAGGAGAGTGGATTGCAATCGGCTTGCCTAGTCCAGACGGCGTCAGCTTCATGCCGCGTTTGAAGGTGCCGGATACCTGCCGCATAAAGGCAATGCGGTCACGGTGATTGGGGTCCATGTTGGCCTGCACCTTGAAGATGAAGCCGCTTACCTCATCATGATCGGGATCAATCTGTTCCTCACCTGCGGGTTGCGGGCGCGGCGGCGGAGCGAACCGCGCAATCGCGTCGATCAGCTCCTCCACCCCGAAATTCTTGAGCGCGGAGCCAAAATAGACCGGAGTCAGGTCGCCATGGCGGTAGGCCTCTAGATCAAACTCGGGGTAGCCTTCGCTCGCCAGCTCGATCTCTTCGGCGAATTCTTCGGGGATCGGTGCATTCTCATCGCGCCTGCCCTGATATTCCTTC
>DMWU01000230.1 GCA_003483125.1 Erythrobacter sp.
CCGAAAAGATCAAGAAGGCCGCCTAAGATCTAGCAAATAATCTCAACAAGCCGGGATTATCTCCTCTCCCTCCAATTCCGGCTTGGGGATATGGGCCAGAAGGACAGAATTGTCCTTCTGGCCCTTTTTGTTTCTTGGCGTTTGCCGCCTATTAACCCGGAGGGGCCAATATTGGCCACGAGCCACATGAAAATCCCGGATTGTGGCACAGACCATCTTGAGATTGTTGCCAGCTATACGATATTGAGCCCGATCAATGCGGACTAATGAATCATTCAAACTCGCCCAGAGCGAATATCCTATGGGTGCTTTCGCCCACTTCCCGGCCTTTGCCGCGGGTGAAGACGGCGATAGCGATTCAGAAGAGCAGGTCGGTATTGCGACCAAAACCAAGACCAAACCGAAGAAGCCCAGCCAATATCGCGTGCTGTTGTTGAACGACGACTACACGCCGATGGAATTTGTGGTCATGGTCTTGAAGCGCTTCTTCGCAATGGATTTGGAGGAAGCGACGCGGGTCATGCTTCATGTCCACCAGAAGGGTGTGGGGGTATGCGGCGTATTCCCTTACGAAGTGGCCGAAACAAAGGTGAACCAGGTGATGGATTTTGCGCGCCAGAATCAGCACCCGCTGCAATGCACGCTTGAAAAGGCCTGACCTGCCTGCGCGATTTGTGGTCGTACAACCCACAACAGAGCTACGATTTTGGTTAATCAGTGCATGACCGCGGCCGATTTTCGCGCTAGGTGCTAGACGCGAAAGGACAATTTAGGCAGTCTGAAGTGCTCAAATTCTTGCCCTCAACCGATCGGTATATCCTGCGACTGGTAGTGTTCCCGATGCTGGGCGTCTTCGCATTGGCGGCTTCATTGCTATTGCTCGACAAGATGCTGCGTCTTTTCGATTTTGTAGCGGTCGAGGGCGGCCCCATTTCAGTAGTCTTCAAGATGCTGGGTGCATTGATTCCAGAATATGCCAGCCTTGCCATACCACTCGGCTTGCTTCTGGGTGTATTGCTCGCATTCCGCAAGCTTGCAACTTCAAGCGAGCTAGATGTGATGCGGGCAGTGGGATTGTCCTATCACCGGCTTCTGCGCGTGCCTTACGCCATTACCCTGGTGCTGGTTGCGGTAAACGTGGCGCTTGTTTTCTATATCCAGCCGGTTAGCCGCTATTACTATGAGCAGATGGAATACGAATTGCGATCGGGCGCCCTGGGTGCCTCGATCAAGGTTGGCGAATTTACCACGCTAAAAGATCGTATGGCGCTGCGGATCGAGGAAAGCGAGGACGATGGACGCCGACTTAAGGGCATCTTCGCTCGTGTCGCCAATTTGCGCGGACAAGTATTATCGATTAGCGCCCGCGAGGGTTCATTCCTTGCCACCAATGACAGCCCAGATACAATCATCTTGCGCCTGACTGACGGCACGATTGTACAGGATACCGGCAGCAAGACACCCCGTGTGCTCAGCTTCTCTCGTCACGACCTACCAATTGACCTGCCGAGAATTGAGGAGTTCCGTGATCGAGGTGATGCGGAACGTGAGTATATCCTGCCCGAACTCTTGCGAATTGGCTGGGGAGACACCCAGCCTCAGGCCAAACGCGATGCCAGCCAGGCCAGTTTCAACTTCAGGTTGGTCGAGGTGGTCATGATGTTATTGATGCCCTTATTGGCAGTATCGCTGGCTATACCGCCGAAGCGATCAAATAGTGCTTTGGGCGTGTTTGTTTCGATCATCATGGTGGTCGCCTATCACAAGGTGAACCAATATGGGGAAGACATCGCGGCGCTTGGCCGAATCGATCCCGTTTTAGCATTATGGGGGCCATTCTTCATATTCGCTGCACTGATATTGTGGATGTATTACAGGGTCGCGTTTGTCCCTGGTGGGCAGGCAATCGGCGCTCTGGAAACTGCATTCAGCAAATTGGTCAAGCGCCTGCGCAAGCTGTTCGAGCGACGGCGACCGCGGCAATATACCGAATTCGAACCGGCACCGGCGGAATAGGGGCAAAGGGCGCGTAACAGGTGCAAATGGACTTCTTCCCTTCGCGGACTTTGACGCTCTACCTCGCGCGAATGTTCATCGCGCGCATCTTTGCGGTGCTGGTAATGCTGGTGCTGGTTTTGATGATGCTCGACCTGCTATCGAATAGCGGTGAGATCCTGGCGGTGGAGGGCAATGGCGAGGCAGAGCTTTGGACTTATATCGGCCTGCGCGTACCGCAGTTGATATCGCGCTTCCTGCCATATTCAGTCTTGCTGGCAACAATCATCACGCTGGTCACTCTCAACCAGAATAGCGAAGTTGTCTCGATGAAGGCAGCAGGATTATCAGCGCATCAGGTCTTGGCACCTTTACTTCTAACCGCGGCATTGGTTTCAGCCTTGAGCTTCGCCTTCAATGAGCGGGTCGTCACGCGGGCAAACGGCACACTTAAAGCATGGGAAGCTGCAGAGTTTGGGCCCGTACCTGAAGATTCAGAAGTTAAGGCCAACGTATATCTATCGAACGGGCGCGATATCCTTTCCGCTGCAACCATTTCGGGCAAGGGTGACAATATCTCGATGCGAAGCGTCACATGGTATGGCCGCAGTGATGATGGCCGGCTTCGTGAACAGATAAGGGCAGCAAATGCGACTTATGCCGCGCCCGGCTGGCGATTGAATGACGCCACTCGTTTCGAGGTCCAGTCCGCTAATACCGAATTGCTCGATACGATCATTGTGGGAGAGGGGCTAACACCAGGACAAATCGATCTGCAAACAGTCGATCCAGACTCGCAATCATTCTTAGAACTTTGGGATTCGATCAACGCCTATGAGGCGGTCGGCAGGCGCACTGCCGAAATGCGCGCCAAGTGGTGGCACAAGCTATCTGGCCCGCTTTCGGCGTTCCTGATGCCACTATTGGGGGCTGTTGCGGCATTCGGCCTTGCACGCTCAGGCCAACTGTTCCTGCGTGCAATCATCGGCATGGC
>DMWU01000059.1 GCA_003483125.1 Erythrobacter sp.
GCCCGCGAAGGCGCGGCTGACGAACTGGATCTGGATGCTACGATCGATGGGACAGCCAAACAGGGCTGGCTCGATATCCATATGCGGCCAGAGCGCCACAATGCCGTGAAACTGCTGCTTTTCCTTGATGTTGGCGGTTCGATGGATCCCTTCATTAAACTTTGCGAAGAACTCTTCAGTGCTGCAACTAGCGAGTTCAAAAACCTAGAGTTTTTCTATTTCCATAATTGCCTTTACGAGGGCGTCTGGAAGGATAATAAGCGTCGCTGGCAGGAACGAACAAAGACTTGGGATGTGCTCCACAAATACGGACATGACTACAAGGTGATCTTTGTCGGGGATGCCGCGATGAGCCCTTATGAAATCACCCATCCCGGCGGCAGCGTCGAACATATGAATGAAGAGGCTGGGGCCATTTGGCTCGAACGGGTTGCAAACACCTATCCTGCGACCATCTGGCTTAATCCCGTTCCGGAAAAGCAGTGGGGCTATTCCCAGTCGACCAAGATGATTAAGCAGCTGATGAATGATCGCATGTACGGCCTGACACTTGATGGGCTGGACGATGCAATGCGCGAATTAAGCCGGAAACAAGGGCATTAATCGCGGGCACGATGCCCCGCTCGGCAGAGGCTAGTCTTTGTGGTCCAGCTCGGCGTTGAGGCGCAGGCTGCATCTCCAGAAGAAGAATGCGGGCAGAATTCCCATAAGCGACGCAACATAGAGCACTACCTGTACGCTCCCATCTCCAAACTCCGGCTTGAGCGTATCCGACAGCATTCCGAATAATAGCGGACCAAGCCCCAAGCCTATCAGGTTTTGACAAAACAACATGACCGCACTGGCCATCGCTCGGGTACGCAGCGGTACGAGACCTTGCACACTGGAGTAAGTCGGGCCGTAATAGAAGGAGTTCAAGACAGTCGGTATCGCCAGCACAGCTAGCCCCAACACCCAGTAGCCTGCCGAATAAGCGTAAAGCTGTAAGGGTACTGCAACTGCCATGCCGATGGCAGGCGCACTAAGTACATGACGCCGGTTGACGCTGCCAAACCGATCAGCCATCCAACCACCCAGCCAAGTACCCGCAGCACCAGCCAGTCCGTTCACTACACCAAAATAGAAACCGACTTCACCTGGCGTCAGGCCATGCGTGCGCTGGAAAAAGATCGTTGCCCAGGTTGTCTTGCCATAGGCAAGGAACGACGCTGTGCTGCCTGCAACCAGCAGTAAAACCAGCGCGCGCGATCCGAAAATCGCCCTAAGCGTCTCCATCCCGCCCAAAGATTTCGCCGTATCTGAAGTCTGGGTGACCAATCCGGATTTCCGTGGATCGCGCAGTACCATCAGTACGAAGCCAGCCAGCAATATGCCTGGCAAGCCCACAACAATGAATGCGCGGCGCCATCCCAGAATATCGTTGAGGAAGCCGCCAATCATCATGCCCAACAGCGTTCCGATCGGGATGCCAAGGGCATAGAACGCGAGCGCCCTACTCCGCCTTTCCTTAGGTACGCTATCCGCAATCAACGAGTGAGCGGCAGGTGTGCAGCCAGCCTCGCCGATTCCTACGCCTATGCGAGCAAGCAACAATTGGACAAAGTTCTGCGCCAATCCACATAACGCCGTCATGGTTGACCAGATCGCAAGCGCGAGAGCAATCACCTTCGGTCGGCTCGTCGTGGGCCGATCGGCGTATCGCGCAATCGGGATACCCAACACCGTATAGAAAAGCGCGAATGCTAACCCCGTCATTAACCCGATTTGCGTATCTGACAGGCCGAGATCCATCCTGATCGGCTCGGCTAGAATGTTTACAATCTGCCGGTCGAGAAAATTGAAGATGTAAACGATCAAAAGAATGATCAGCAGAGTACGGGGCGAGTTTGGCGCTTTAGCAGTCGATGAAGTTGCCATCAGTAGATCAGCAGGTCAGCGACCTGGTCCTTCCAACTGGATTCGTCTTTTGAAGCCATGGCATCAAGGTCGCCAGGCTCAGCCAGCGGATCATCCACCCATTCCCTTAGTCCCGGGCCACCATTGATAACATCGATAGCCAGTCGATCCAGCTCATACTCATATGGGAAATCGCGCCAGATCTCGTAGTCCCGATAAATGTTTCGAATCGCCTTGAAAGCTAGCGCCTGCAAGCGCCATGGCCGGAAGGAGGCGTGCTCATAATGTGGACCTTCAGCGTGAATCATCAGGGCATTACAAAGCTCGCCAGAATGCTTGTGAAATGTCGGTTCGAACCAGCATTCGCGCAAAACGCAACCCGAAAGCCATTCCGGCGCGAGCCCATGCATCTCCTCCAATACAGCGTTTGCATCCACATCTGGAGCGCCGAAAAGAGCCTCTAACGGACGTGTAGTCCCCCTGCCCTCGCTCAGCGTGGTTCCTTCGATCATGACTGTACCTGCATATGCGCGTGCCATGTTGAGGCTCGCTGCATTTGGGCTGGGGTTGATCCAGATGCGACTTTTGGGCCAGCCATAGCCAGGCGCGGCCTCTGGCAGCCAATAATGCATCTCGATCACAAGATATTCGAGATCGAGACGAAATTGTTTTTTGAACCAATGCCCCATCTCTCCCATGGTAAGTCCGTGCCGCATCGGCATGGGGGCAGCCCCTACGAAACTCTCATGCCCTCGCTGTAGTAGCGTGCCTTCAATGGGCCGACCTACCGGATTGGGACGATCCAGCACCCATACGCTCTTGTCGGCTTTGGCAGCCTCTTCCATCAGGTAGAGCAGCGTCGTAACGAATGTGTAGATACGACAGCCCAGATCCTGAAGGTCAAACAGGAATACATCGGCGCTGGCCATCATCTCAGCCGATGGCCTGCGTATCTCACCATATAGCGAGTAAATCGGGATACCGTATTGCGGATCAATTTCGTCCGCGCTCTCAACCATGTTGTCTTGCTTGTCGCCCTTCAAACCATGCTGCGGCCCGAATGCACTGGTTATGTTAACTCCCGCAGCAACCAAAGCGTCGAGCGAATGATTGAGATCGGCGGTTACACTGGCGGGATGCGCAACCAGCGCCACGCGTTTGCCATCTAATTGCTTGAGCAGCTCGGGCTCAGCTAGCAATCGATCGATTCCGAACTTCATGCCTTGCGTCATTATTCCCCGCGTGGATCAAGCAGGCCTGCATAGCAAGCCGAATGATGAAAGTCCGGTCGCGCAGTATCCGGATGGGCAATCGACCAGTAACTCATCCTTTCTTCTTCTTCGATCACGGCAGAGATAGCAATCGCACATTCAGTTCTAGGCAGGGCGACGCGAGGAACGGACACATCGAACAAGGCAAAGCTATTGCCACCATGCCATACACTGTCAGGCTCACGGGAAACTTCCAACACCCGCATACCGTCGCGATAGCCTTCGAACGCATATGCATTCCACTGCCGCGAAGGCGAGAAGTTCCACTCCTGATAACTATCACCGGTCGATGGCTTGAGGAAAATTTCAAAGCAGGTTCTTTTCCAAAGCTCGTCAGACCTTTTCTTGCCGCCAGTCGGTGGAACTACCAGTCTCGCGGCGTCATCAATCTTCCAGCGGATAGTCAGCCAGTTGGGATCGCTATTTTTCAATCGTGCCTCTATCCCGGAAACACGCAGCGGGCTGTTCGATGGATGCGGGATCAGGCGATATGCTTGCATTGTCTCCCCTCCATGCTAACCGCGCCGCTCAAAGGCAAGAGAACGCAAGTGGCAAACTACAAATCCGATCTTCTCCGCATCCTTGATGAGCGCGGATATATCCACCAGATGACTGATGCCTCAGGGCTCGATGCCCTCGCCTGTGAGACGGTCATCCCTGGCTATATCGGTTTCGATGCCACTGCACCGTCACTCCATGTCGGCAGCCTCGTGCAAATAATGATGCTGCGCCGCCTGCAGCAGGCCGGACACAAACCGATCGCGCTGATGGGTGGTGGCACGACCAAGGTTGGCGATCCTTCGGGCAAGGATGAGAGCAGGCAAATGCTCTCCCATGACGACATCAAGTCAAATATCTCGTCGATCAAGACTGTCTTCGAGAAACTGCTAACATTTGGGGATGGTCCCACTGACGCCATCATGATCGATAATGACGATTGGCTGAGCGAGCTTGGCTACATCGATTTACTTCGTGACGTTGGCCCCCACTTTACCATCAATCGTATGCTGACCTTTGATTCGGTAAAGTTGCGGCTCGAACGCGAGCAACCGCTTACATTCCTTGAATTCAACTACATGATTCTGCAGGCCTATGACTTCCTGGAACTTGCTCGGCGGTATGACTGCCGCCTGCAAATGGGCGGTAGCGACCAGTGGGGCAATATCGTGAATGGAATGGAGCTTTCGCGCCGAATGGAAGGGCGCGAACTATTTGGGGTTACCACGCCTTTGCTCACCACGGCTGATGGCGCCAAAATGGGCAAGACCGCAGCGGGCGCTGTTTGGCTCAACGAAGAGCAATTACCTGCCTATGACTTCTGGCAATATTGGCGCAATTGCGATGATCGCGATGTTGGGCACTTCTTGAGGCTCTTCACCGATTTGCCTCTAGATGAGATTGCGCGCCTCGAGGCACTTGAAGGGGCTGAGATAAACGAAGCCAAAATCGTGCTAGCCAACGAGGTAACTGCCTTGGTTCGCGGAGAAGACAAAGCCAAGACTGCCGAGGCGACCGCGCGCGAAACATTTGATGCTGGCAGAGCCGGTGAAGACCTCCCTACGCATGCTGTTGGGGGTGAAGGGATGCGCATCGGCGCCATTATTACCGCTCTGGGCTTCACTGCTTCTAACGGTGAGGCGAAGCGCAAGATTGCCGAAGGCGCTGTCAAGCTCGATGGCCAATCGATCAGCGATCCCGGCTTTCTCGTTACGATTGAGGCCAGCGAGACGATAAAGCTCAGCCTAGGCAAGAAAAAGCACGCAATTCTAACGCGCTGACCCCAAAATCCGAACGTTTGTTAACCAGGCTAATCCTTGGTCGACCGCGCTTGCACACGTCATTGTCCCGATTTTGGACAGTTAGGCTTTACCAAATATCAGCCTTTTTAGCTTTATAGGGTCCTTCCAAGTTAATCAGACGTCTGCCAAACATGAAGAGTAGTGGAGGGTCGTAGACAGTGACTGCCGGAGCCAATCTCAGCGTAACAGATATGCGCCGTGCTGCGCGGCACCCTATCGACTTCTCGGTAATCGTGGAGCATCGCCGGCTTGGTGATGTGAACCTACACGTCGCCAACATCTCGGCGCACGGCTTCATGGTCGACAATGCTGAGGGGCTGCAATTCGGTGATCGGGTGATTATCCGATTGCCCAAAGTTGGACGCTTGGAAGCTTATGTAATCTGGACGCGTGATCAACGTGCTGGCTTCCAGTTCGAACGCATAATTCGCTTTGACGATTTCCTTTCCGTAATCGACACGCTGCAACCAAATCCAAGATTACGGCGCCCGCGATAAGTACAATCCATACGAAATGATTCCTTGGCACGGCCGGTTGTGCCTGCCATGGCTCGCAGGTGATTAGTTCTACTGCCGAGCCTACCCATCCTTTCAAAGTAGCCAATTTTCGAGCTTATTGGGTCTCGCGCCTTTCTATGACGCTCGCGCAATATGCGATGCTGCTCATCATTGGCTGGCAAGCCTACAACATAGCCAGAGACTCGGGGATGAGTGTCGCGACAGCCTCTGGGCAGCTCGCGCTTATTGGCTTGTTGCAGTTCGCCCCCCTGTTCCTTCTAACGCCGTTCGTCGGGCTGGCGGCGGATAAGTATGATCGTCGAAACCTAGGCAGGCTGACCGTTCTCATGCAGTTGGTCTGCGCCGCAATTCTTGTCTGGGCAACATGGCAAGGCGCCATGTCGATTGCCATTCTCTTTTCTATAGCGGTCTTGCTCGGGATTGCGCGGGCATTCGCGGGTCCGGCCCTATCGGCCTTGGCACCCAATCTTGTTCCGAAGACAACCTTGCCCAATTCGATCGCACTCAGTTCGATTGCATGGCAGGTCGGGATGATCGTTGGGCCCGCAATTGGTGGCTACTTCTATGTAATCGAACCCGCACTGCCCTATGCGGTGGCGACCGGTTTATTCGCCGTATCAGCCACCGCCTTGAGCCTCATTAGCAAAGTCCCGCAACCGGCACTGCGCAAGGATCAGAGACCTATTGGCCAGATAATCGATGGGTTGCACTATGTCTGGCAAAACAAGATGGTCCTGGGCACGATAACGCTCGACCTGTTTGCAGTGTTCCTTGCCGGTGCAACCGCACTTTTTCCTGTTTATGCGCGCGACATTCTGGAGGTTGGAGCAACGGGGCTGAGCCAATTGGCCATGGCCCCTGCCGTTGGCGCGGCACTGACTGCCCTATTCTTCTCTATCAGACCGCTCAGATACAATGTGGGTCCCAAAATGCTTTGGGCCGTTTTCATTTTTGGGCTTGCGACAATAATATTTGGCTTCTCCACCTCCATGCCGCTCAGCCTCGCAATGTTGTTCATTGTTGGCGCGGCCGACATGTTCTCAGTCTATATTCGCCAGTCGTTGATCCAACTCCATACACCTGATGACAAGCGTGGCCGCGTATCGTCAGTTTCCTTGATGACGATTAGCGCATCCAACGAATTCGGTGACTTCTTCTCGGGCAGTTTGGCCTTTATTATCGGCCCTGTAGCTGCAGTGGTGACAGGTGGGGCAGGAGCCATTATCACAGTCGCATTATGGAGCAGGCTATTCCCTGTTTTACGGACAACCAAGACATTCGATCCACCTGATGAAGTCCTTATGGCGAAGGCGGACCATCCCCGGGAGTAATATTATGAAGGCAGCAAATATCCTCGAAACCGTTGGCGGAACTCCGCATATCCGGCTTTCGCGTATGTTTCCGAACCACGAGGTCTGGATAAAGTCGGAAAGATCCAATCCTGGCGGATCAATCAAGGATCGCATTGCGCTTTCAATGATCGAAGATGCAGAGAAATCAGGCGCACTAAAGCCCGGCGGCACGATAATCGAGCCTACAAGCGGCAATACCGGCATCGGCCTGGCCATGGTGGCAGCCGTCAAGGGCTATAAGCTGGTCCTTGTAATGCCTGAAAGCATGTCACTGGAACGCCGACGGCTGATGTTGGCCTATGGAGCCACATTTGACCTGACGCCCAAGGAATTGGGTATGAAAGGCGCCATCGAGCGCGCAAGTGAA
Source organism: Erythrobacter sp. (assembly GCA_003483125.1). Taxonomy (GTDB): domain Bacteria; phylum Pseudomonadota; class Alphaproteobacteria; order Sphingomonadales; family Sphingomonadaceae; genus Erythrobacter. The sequence continues at coordinate 7,204 of DMWU01000059.1, forward strand.
TTGGTTGAGAATACTGAGGGTTCATGGATGCCCAGCCAATTCGACAACCCCGCCAATGTAGAAGTCCATTTGCGCACAACCGCACAAGAGATTCTGCAAGAATTCGCGGAATCGCCACCATCAGTGTTGATCACCGGCGTGGGAACAGGCGGGCACCTGACCGGCTGTGCAGAAGAACTCAAGAAGACTTGGCCGGAAATGAAAGCATTCGCTGTAGAGCCCACCCTCTCTCCCGTGATCGGCGGCGGGCAACCTGGCCCTCACCCTATCCAAGGAATTGGCGCAGGGTTCATACCGGACAATCTCCATACTCAGGCGATTGATGGCGCTATTCAGGTCGATCCAGAAGATGCAAAGGAAATGGCGCGCCGCGCCGCGAGGGAAGAAGGAATGCTCGTCGGCATCTCGTCCGGGGCGACATTGGCGGCAATCTCTCAGAAACTTGCCGAACTTGAGCCAGGCACGCGCGTGATCGGCTTCAACTACGATACCGGCGAACGATATCTTTCGGTGCCAGACTTTCTTCCGGTGGAATGACCATGGAGGAAATCAACTATTCGGACGGCGAGCTACCACTCAAGGGCATGCTCGCCCGTCCGGGCGGTTCACCGCGCGCAACAGTCGCAGTTTTTCCGACGATCCATAACATCACGCCGCGTGTCGCCGAGAAGGCCAAATTGCTAGCGAAAGAAGGCTATGCTGCCCTTGTGATGGACTTCTACGGAGAGGAGGTGACGGAGGCTAATCCCGGTCCTCCTCTTTCCGAGAAACTGCGAGCTGAAAATTCGGTATTTCGCCATCGCCTTCATTCCGGTTTGAAGGCGCTGCGCAAGCTCGAACCCGATCTACCAATGCTTGCCATTGGCTTCTGCATGGGAGGTCGGGCAGTTTTGGAACTTGCGAGAGATGGTGCCGACTTGGTTGCGGTCGCAAGTTTCCATGGCCTTCTTGATACGGAGTTCCCGGCCGCCGCGGGCGCAATAAATGCACGCATTCTCGTATGCCAAGGGGACAAGGATCCTTTGGTGCCAAGAGAACAGGTCTTCAAATTCATGGAAGAAATGGACGAAGCAGAAGCCGATTGGCACCTGCACATCTATTCCGCCGCGAAGCATGGCTTCACCGACCCCGCCAACGACGCGAAGAATATCGACGCGGTTGGATACGATGCCAGCGCTGACCAACAAAGTTGGGACGCAATGCTACATTTCTTCAATGAATCGTTATCTGCCGCTTAAGACACAAAAGGGGCCGCTCACTTAAGCGACCCCTTCAAGCTATCGCTTGGTGTCAATCAGGCTGCGGTCTGGAATGCGTCTTCGTTCAACGCCATCATATTTTCACTACCCGCTTCCAGCTTGCGTCGAAGCGCACCGGCGTCGGGCAACACTCGTTCGCCGTAATAGCGAGCCGAGACGAGTTTCGCCTCGTAGAAAGCCTTGTCTTCAGCACCTTCGGCCAGCTTCGCATCGGCCGCCTTGGCCATCTTTAGCCACATGAAACCAAGCGAGACGATACCCATAATGTGCATATAGTTGTAGGCACCGGCACCCAGATTGTTCGGATTAGCCATTGCATTCTGCATGAACCATCCAGTTGCCGCCTTCTGCTCACCAAGTGCCTTCTCCAGTCGGGTCGCTAGATCCGCAAGCTCGGCATTTTCCTTTGCGGAGGCAATTTCTTCTTCGATCATCGTAAAAAATGACTGAACCATTGCACCGCCTTTGTGGCCAAGCTTACGACCGCAGAGGTCCATCGCCTGGATCCCGTTTGCGCCTTCATAAATCTGCGCGATGCGGGCGTCGCGTACAAACTGGCTCATGCCCCATTCTTCGATATAGCCGTGTCCGCCAAAGACCTGCTGCATGTTCGTAGCGGTCTCGAAACCCTTGTCTGTCGTGTAGCCCTTGATTACGGGCGTAACCAGGCTGAGCATATCATGAGCAGCCTCCCGTTCTTCTTCCGTTTGGGCCTTTTCCGCCAGATCGGCCTGGAGCGCGCTCCAGAGGCAAAAGGCTCGTGATCCTTCCGTAAATACCTTGGCGTCCATCAACATGCGTCGAATATCCGGATGAACGAAGATCGGATCCGCACGCTCATCAGGATTAGCCGGTCCTGTGAGCGCACGCCCTTGGCGACGGTCGAGGGCATAGGCAACGGCGTTCTGATAGGCGGCCTCCGCCTGAGCGTAGCCTTGCATGCCAGTGCCTAGACGCGCCTCGTTCATCATGATGAACATTGCTGCGAGGCCCTTGTTTTCCTCACCAACCATCCAACCCGTTGCCGCATCGTAATTCAGTACGCACGTCGCATTGCCGTGGATACCCATCTTATGCTCGATCGAACCGCAGCTCACACCGTTGCGCTCCCCCAGTGAGCCATCGTCATTGACTAGGAACTTGGGCACGACAAAAAGTGAAATACCTTTTGAACTTTCGGGTGCGCCTGGCGTCTTTGCCAAGACCAAGTGAATAATGTTCTCAGTGAGATCATGCTCGCCGGCAGAGATGAATATCTTGGTGCCGGTGATGAGGTAGGATCCATCCGCCTGTGGCTCTGCCTTCGTTCGGATCATACCTAGGTCCGTACCGCAATGCGGCTCGGTCAAGTTCATGGTTCCGGCCCACGTTCCGGCAACCATATTTGGGATGTATTTGCTTTGCTGCTCCGGCGTTCCTTTTGCCTTCAACGCCTCGATCGCACCGTTAGTCAGCCCCGGGTACATGCCGAATGACTGATTGGCTGAAGACATCATTTCTTTGAGCGCAAAGCCCAAAACTTGGGGGAAATTCTGTCCGCCAAATTCCTCTGGCTGGGTTAGAGTACCCCACCCTGCTTCAGTATATTGTTCATAGGCTTCCTTGAAACCCTTGGGTGTAGTGACAGAAGCATCGTCATGCCGGGTGCACCCTTCCTGGTCACCAACCTGGTTTAAAGGAGCGATTACTTCGCTGATGAACTTGCCGCCTTCCTCAAGGATCGAGGCCACCATGTCAGGCGCCGCGTTTTCAAATCCTGGCAAGTTCCCATAGCTTTCAATATCAAGCATTTCATTGATCACAAAACGGAAATCCCGATTTGGAGCGGTATAGGTAGGCATGTAATTGTCCTTGCAGAAACCTGTTGGGGGGAGGAAATTAGTTCGAGATTGATTCAACGACCTTGATGAACTCGCTCAGTTCCTTGATCGAAGAATCGATATCGGCCTTTTGGCGCTTCAATTTCGCAACATGTGTTTTGCATTTTTCGATCGTAACGCGGCGCTGCTCAACGCGGCCGTCGTCAAGATCGTAAAGATCAATCATCTCGCGAATTTCGTTAAGGCTGAAACCGACATTTTTTGCCCGCATTATCCAGGCCAATCGAGCACGATCACGCTTTGAATAAACACGGGTCAGCCCGACTCTCGATGGAGAAATGAGGCCTTCGTCTTCGTAAAAGCGAAGGGCACGAGCGGTGCAACCGAATTCAGTTGTCAGGTCAGAAATGGAATATTGCTCTCGCTCGAGTTTGTCCGGGCGATCAAGATGTGCGCCACCATGGGCATTCTGGGCAACATTGGCGGAATTGGATGCAGGTATAGGGGCCATGCAGCCCCCATACTTACCGCTTACGTTAGCGTCAAGTTGTTACCTTAACGAGAGTGGCACCCTCAAGCCTCCTGTAAAAGCAGGATCTCGCACCCGTATGGCAAGCCGAACCAGACGCAGAAACACGGAGAATCAAGGCATCCTGATCGCAATCTACAAAGATGTCTTCGACCTTCAGGACGTTCCCGGATGTCTCACCCTTCTTCCACAACACTTTGCGCGAGCGGGAATAGAAATGAGCAAACCCCGTCGACATTGTTTCGTCCAATGCCTTCTGATCCATAAACGCGAGCATCAGAACGTGCCCTGATGCTGCGTCAACAGCAATCGCGCTAAGCAAGCCTTTGTCGTCGAACTTGGGCATGAAACTGTTGCCCAATTCACGTTCGGCGTCTTCGTTGGAATTTGATTGTGACAATCGCCCTGTCCTTTGTTGAGCCGGTCTGTACGAACGACGACTTGTTGCACGATAACCACAGATCGGGAGCAAAACCAACAGCTCGCTAGATCAAGCCTTGTCATTTCATGCCTTATCGCGAGAGTTGCACGAGGAGCTAACGCTCAAACAACCGACTTCGGTGCAAGATCGCGCCAGGTTCAGGGAAATTGCCAGTTAGCTGCCAACCGATCAGGTGCTGGCGCATTGGCATAACGATGAGGGATCGAACCGAAGGGCAACAATCTAGGGGGGATGTTGTTCTGGCTCGCAAGAGTAGGTTCGCAAAATTTCGTCACGTGGCGCCCGAGGTCCTTTGGCCTCGGGCGTTGTGATTCGAGGCTTAGAGAACCAGTGCGTGCGCCACTCATACATTATCTTCGACGCGCGCGAAGCAGGCTGGCCAGGGATATCAAGTTCTCCCCAGCAGGATGTGCAGAGCTCGCAATGCTCACGCCGCGCCATGGACAGCGGGGCGGATAGACGAGATCCACCAGAGGCATCAGGCCTTCGGAAATTTGCGACCCCAAAGACATTGTTACAGTGCTGCACCTCTTGCGCTCAGCATGCAAGCACGGCAGGGCGAAAAACGATGGCAAGTTCCAAGGTTCCAAAGATTTTCTCGCAACGCCGGCGGATGGCGGGCTCCGCCCGAGCAAAGCTGCTCGCGCAGAATCCGGAGGCCGCGCGATGGCTGGTCGAAGAGATTGAAGCGGACCTCATCGAGCGACTGGGTTTCATGCGTTTTGCACCGAAGTCCGCACTCATAGTCGGGCTTAGTTCCGGCAAACTGGAAAGCAGCTTGGGATCGGTCGGCTGCAAGGTCACGGCCAAGCCAAGCATCAATGAGGAAGCTCCTATCGAGGGCGATCCATTCGATCTGATTGCCAGCCTCAATCGCCTCGGGACCGTAAACGATTTACCCGGCGCGCTAATTCACATGCGCAGCGCCTTGGCCCCCGGTGGAATTGCCATAGCCAGCTTTGTGGGTGCGGGTAGTCTCCCTAAACTGCGCCAAATCATGCTCGCGGCCGATGGAGAGCGGCCTGCATCCCGGATCCATCCGCAGATTGACAACCAGGCTGGATCAGCCCTCCAGGAGCGCGCCGGGTTCGCGCGCCACGTCGTCGACTCAGTGTCAGTAAAGGCGAGCTACACCAGTCTCGAAAAGCTGATCGCAGATTTGCGCGAACAGGCGCTTACCAATGTCCTCGCCGATCCTCCACCACCGATCACCAAGGCAGGCCTAGCCCGCGCAAGGGTGGAGTTTGACCGGCTTCGCGACGATCAGGGCCGCGTTACAGAGGTGTTTGAAATCCTAACGCTGACCGGCTGGGCTTAATTGGCAAGCGCTGCCTGCGCCGCCGCAAGCCGCGCGATTGGCACGCGATAGGGTGAGGCGCTAACGTAATCGAGGCCTACATTCTCGCAAAACGCAATCGAGGCAGGGTCACCGCCATGCTCTCCGCAAATGCCCAGCTTGATATCCGGCCGCGTCGCCCTGCCCCGTTCAGCAGCCAGTTCAACCAGCTGCCCAACCCCTTCGATATCGAGACTGACAAAGGGATCGCGCGCAAAGATGCCCTGGTCGACATATGGCGCGAGGAAGCGCGCGGAATCGTCGCGGCTCACGCCCAATGTCGTTTGCGTCAGGTCATTGGTACCGAAGCTGAAGAAGGCGCCCTCTTCCGCGATTTGGCCAGCCATTAACGCAGCACGCGGAAGTTCGATCATCGTACCGACCAGATAATCTACCGCGCAGCCGGTTTCTTCGAAAACCTGCTTGGCAACACGATCCACCAATGCCCTGAGCAACTCTAGTTCTCGCTTGGTCGCGACCAACGGAATCATGACTTCGGGAACCGGGGCCTCGCCAGATTCATCTGCAATCTCGCAGGCAGCCTCAAAAATTGCGCGCACCTGCATTTCGTAGATTTCGGGATAGGTTATGCCCAGGCGGCATCCACGATGGCCCAGCATTGGATTGAACTCGTGCAATTCACCTGCACGGCGTTTCAGATGATCGACCCCATATCCCGTCGCGACGGCCAGCTCTTCGAATTCTGCGTCGCCATGCGGCAGGAATTCATGCAGAGGCGGATCGAGCAAACGGATGGTGCAGGGAAGCCCCGCCATCACTTCAAATATCTCGCGGAAGTCCTTGCGCTGCTCAGGAAGCAATTTTTCCAGAGCCGCCCGACGACCTTTCTCATCCTCAGCGAGGATCATCTGGCGCACCGCGCTGATGCGGCTCGCGTCGAAGAACATATGTTCTGTACGGCAAAGCCCAATTCCCTCTGCGCCGAACTGACGCGCCATCTGGCAATCATCGGGAGTTTCGGCATTCGTGCGCACCCTCATCCTGCGGTGCTTGTCAGCCCATTCCATCAAAGTGCCAAAGTCGCCCGCAAGTTCTGGCTCGATTGTCGAAACTTCTCCAGCCATGATTTGGCCATTGCTCCCGTCGATTGTGATTACGTCACCCTCAGCAAGGTCGCGCGACCCGATCTTCAGCGTACGCGATTTGAGATCGATCGACACAGCCGATGCGCCAGAGACGCAAGGCCTACCCATTCCGCGCGCCACAACGGCTGCGTGGCTCGTCATCCCGCCACGCGCGGTCAAAATGCCCTTTGCCGCATGCATGCCGTGAATATCCTCTGGCGAGGTTTCGACGCGTACCAGGATTACCTTCTCCCCGCGCCCGGCGAGCTTCTCCGCCGTGTCGGCATCAAGCACGATTTTGCCCGATGCAGCACCGGGAGAAGCAGGCAGACCACCTGCCAAGACATCCCGCTCTGCCTCCGGGTCAAGTGTCGGGTGCAATAGC
>DMWU01000162.1 GCA_003483125.1 Erythrobacter sp.
TCATAAATAGTTGAATTACAAGCACGTAGCTGCTTCATGGTCCTTACGTCCATACGCTCTGCTGCGCGGCGTGCGGCATAACCCTCAACCATCGCGCGCAGTTCGAATGCGTCGGCAACATCGCCTAGTGACCAGTCGGCGACAAAGCTGCGTTGGGACTCATTCTTGCGAACCAGGAGTTCAGCCTCAAGCCGGCGCAGTGCATCGCGAACGGGAGTCCTCGATACGCCACATCGCTCTGCCAGGTCCTCTTCACTTAGCTGTTCGCCCGGCGATAATTCACCTGAGAGGATCAATGCCCTGATAGTGTCATATGCCCGGTATGAAGCCTTGGCCATCAAATCCTCTCCGCTCTTGACTCGGCATAATTGTATACAATAAAGAAGTCATAGCGCAAGGCCGATTGGAAGACGTCTTGAGTTGTGGGGAGATTGCTCGAGTGGCAAGTGGGAATCAGCGGATCAAGGTCATCGTGCCTATCCCGATGGACGCCGATGGCGTTGCAAATCGTGCCGAGCAGCTTCCAGATGAATTCGTGCGTCAAGGCTTCAAGCCGGAATTTGAATCTGTGCACTTCGGCGCCGCCTTGGGCGATTCCTATCACGACACTTTGTTGATGGATTGGACGGTCTTCCAGGCTGGTATTTCAGCCGAGCAAGAAGGCTATGCCGGCGTGTTGATCGATACCGTCAGCGACAGCGGGCTTCGTCCATTGCGTTCCCGCCTCAACATCCCCGTCGTTGGCCCTGGCGAGGCAAGCTTCGCCATGGCGATGATGCTGGGCAAGAAGTTCTCCGTTCTCACCATGTGGCCTGAATGGTTCCCGCTATATGAGAAGACCTTGACTGAATATGGCTGGTGGGATCGCGTCGCTTCGCTCCGGTCGATCGACACCCGTCCCGATGTGACCGAATTGCTTGAGGGCAAGGAAGAGGTCGTATTCGGTAAACTCAAGGCAGAGGCCGAAAAGGCGATCGAGGAAGACGGAGCCGATGTGATCGTGCTGGGCTCCACCACGATGCACCAATCCGCAGCTTATCTCGATGCAAACCTGCCGATCCCTGTGCTGAACCCAGGCCAGGTCGCATACAAGATGCTCGAGACCCAGATCGAGCTCGGCCTCACACATTCCAAGGTTGCGTTCCCCACCCCCGAGGTCCCCATGGATGACGATATCCGGAAAGGCTGGTTCGAATGAGCAATTGGTCTGAAGGCAGCCCTGATCAGGTGCCGCTGCCCTACCCCTTCTACGTTGATATCGTGACCAAGCGATATTTCGACGGTGTCGATAACAAGAATATGGACAAGGTGTTGAACTGTTTCACGCCCGATGCCCGTCTGACTGAGGTTACCTCTGAGACAGTGCATGAGGGTCGCGAGGCGATCCGTTCAATGTTTGTGAAGCTCTTCACTGATTTTGAGAACATCTGGCACGGCAATTTTGTTCATACAGCCGATCCGCTGACCAACACGGTCTGCTCCCAATTCACGGTCCTGATCACCCCGAATGGTGGAGAGCAACTGCGCTACGAGAATTGCAACCGCTTTTATCTGAAGGATCGCCTGTTCCACCGAGTTTATGTATATATGAGCGGTGACAACCTGCTGAAGGAAGGAGATGCCTGATGCAGTATGAGCCAAGCCTTGGGCGAGAGGAACTGGTCGAATTTGCGACCAAGACCTATTTTGGCAATGTTGATGCGAAGAACATGGATGCAACGCTTGATTGTTTCCATGACGAGGCACTGTTCTGCGTCCAAACCTCGTTCACGCGACATAGCGGCAAAACTGAAATCCGCAGAATGTTTGAGGATTTCTTTGGTACATATGAAACCATTATACATCGCGATTTCACATGCACGGTAGATGAGGCGAATGGGCGTATCACAGCCTGCTTCACTGCTGAACTGCACGATGCAAATGACGAAATTACCTTACTTAACAACACCAATTTTTGGCGGTTGAGGCCAGGGCCAAATGGGCCGAAATTCCAGGAAGTCTATGTTTACATGAGCGGTGCCAACGTCCTCACTTGAGGTGGTTAGCGCGCAATGGGGATCAGGGAGAGTGAAGACATGAACAGTATTAAGACAGCACTCGCATGCAGCGCCGCATTTGGCGCAATGATAGCAGCTGCCCCGGCAGTCGCGCAGGATAATGGCGGACAGGAGGCCGGCGATGCTGATGGTGGTACCATCATTGTTACGGCACGTCGTCAGTCAGAAACTCTCGCTGAAGTACCCACGGCAATTACCGTGTTTACTGCGGAGACGCTGGAAAAGACGGGTATCGAGCGCGCGGATGAGTTCGTCCAGCTGACGCCGGGCGTGACAATCGTTCGCGGAACGGCGGAAGCCGGCGATACGCAGATCAACATTCGCGGCATCAATGGTGCGCGCGATGCTGAAAGTTCGGTCGCGCTGGTTGTTGATGGCATTCTCAAGACCAACACCGCGCAGCTCAACCAGGATCAGGGTACGCTGCGCCAGATCGAAATCTTGAAAGGTCCGCAAGGCGCACTCTACGGCCGGAACGCTGCGGCTGGTGCGATTGTTATACAGACCCTCAAGCCGAGCGACGTTCTGGAAGGCGGAATCAAGGTGAGCGCGGCCGAGGATCAGACCTACAAGGCCTCTGCTTATATCGCCACGCCAGTTGGCGAGGGTGCAGGTTTTGTGCTTTCTGGCAGCTATTCAACGACAGACGGGTTCTATCGCAACAGGTTCCTGGACTCCAAGACAATTGACGATCAGGAGATCTGGTCAATCGACGGGCGATTTATTGCTGAACTGGGTCCGGCAACGGAACTGGACGTGAAGGCCCGGTATGCCGATCTCTCAGGCGCATCGATCAACTTCAATGCGGCATTTCATCTGCCCAATTTCGCGGGTGTTGACCCGGCGTTCTTCGAAGATGTGAATGATCATCCTTTCGATTTCTATTCAAACATTCGGCCGACCAACGAGCAACAGACCTTCGAAATCTCTGCAAAGGTCGAGCATGAGTTTGAAACTGTCACGTTAACTGCATGGGCGCTTTACAGCGATGTGGAGCAGGCACTATCGGCTGATGGTACATCGGCTGACTTTGCACGATTTACATTCCCGGGCGCCACACAGGATTCGATAGACGCATCGAATGCTTGCTTTGCTTCGACGGCGCAATTGACGGGTTTCCCGCTGAATTCCCCGACCTTTATCGGACAAACGCCGATTCCGTTCATCTTTGATCCAGTGACCGGTTCAACTTTTGGGCCATACAGCCCGACTACGTGTGACGGTACGCAGTATCAGATACGCGAACAGAGCGACTTTAGCGCGGAGGTGCGCCTTGCCTCGAATGGCGATGGTTATGTCGACTGGCAGGTCGGCGCCTACTATCTCCACATCGATCGTGAAGTGGGCGTCAGCCTTGGCGCTGACCTGGGCAATGGCATTATCGAGCAGCTATACAATGCGCCCGGCTCTGCGAACCCTACGACGCAGCTCTACAACGATGACTTCTCGACTGACGTCTACGCAGTGTTTGCATCTGCTGACTTTGAGGTGAGTGATCGCCTCGAGTTTGGACTGGCAGCCCGTTATGACATTGAAGATCGCAAGGTTACCAATCTGGTGCCCAATGTGGCTGATCCGTTTACCGGCGGGCCAATCAATCCGGGGCAGGCATTTGGCCCGATCCCTAACCAGTCTGAAAAATTCAAGCAGCTGCAGCCGAAGTTCTCAATGCGTTACGAGGTTTCTGACGATATCAATTTTTACGCGAACTGGGGCATCGGCTTCAAATCCGGTGGTTTCAACAACCAGGGTTCGGCGGCTATTGTTGACCAGGCATTCAATCAATTCATTGGTACGAATGTCGTGATCAACGACCAGTTCCGCAAGGAAAAATCGAGCGCCTTTGAGGCTGGTATCAAAGGTGAATTGCTGGATGGCAGGGTGAATTTCGACCTTGCCGGTTACTACACTGACATTGACGACATGCAGTTCTTTGAGTTCTTTGTCGGTGCCTTCGGACTTCTTCGGGTCGTTTCAAACATCGACGAAGTCGAAGTATATGGTGCGGAGCTAAACCTTAGCGCCGAATTGCTGGATGGCTGGAGCATATTTGGTTCGGCCAATGTGACCGAGAGCGAGATAAAAGCAAACGCATCGCGTCCTCAGACTGTTGGCAACAAATCACCCTACACTGCGGATTATACGATCAACCTTGGCACGCAGCTCGATCTGCCCGTCAGCGATACATTCGACTTCGTTGCCAGGGCTGACTACCGCATTACCGGGCCAACCTGGTTCCACACCTTGCAGGATGATCCGAACCCCACGCTCTTTAGTGGGCTTCTTCCCATTTCTGCGCTGATGTTGCCGTCATTCGTTGGCGATGCAGATTACTCGATCTCTCGTCGAGACAGCTTCGAGGTGATGGATGTCCGCGTCGGCCTAGAAACAGACACATGGTCAATTACTGCCTTCGCCGATAATCTCTTCAACGAGAAATATCTGAACGAGGTGATCACCGCGGTCGAATTTGGCGGTTCATTCATCTCGCCTGGCGGGCTGCGCCGCTTCGGTGTTGAGTTGGGCTACAAGTTCTAGTCTCTCCTGCATTCCCCTCTTTCTGGCGGGCTCATCCGATTGAATAGCCCGCCAGGAACTCGGCAGGTGGTCCAATGAATTTTGGAACATAGGGCATGGGATCTCGCCTGCCTGTCCCGCGGTTCTATTCGACAAACGGGTAAGCTGTGTCGACGATGGGTGCTTTACCTCAATATTACACCTTGATATCCCCGCAGCGAGCGGAGGATCCCTAAAATGCTGGAACTGAAGAACGTAAGCCACACCTACCCCAATGGCACACAAGCACTGAAGAATGTGACGTTGAGCATTCCCAAGGGCATGTATGGATTGCTTGGCCCCAATGGTGCCGGGAAATCGACATTGATGCGGACAGTGGCCACCCTATGCAATTTCGACGGATCTGGTCGATGGCTTCCTGAGCATCGCGCGCAATGATCAAGAACGAGTGTTGGTGGAAGATCTCCTTCGCCGCATAACCCTGTTCGATCTTAAGGTTGAAGAAGCCGAATCTCGCGAACTCCCTAGCGGCGAATGGGAAACGCTGATGACGGTCCAGTCGGCCAAGTTCTATGCTGATGTCGAGGGCAACGAGACCGAAGCCCCGCTATCTGACCAGATTGAGATTGGCGCCTTCACCGCCCGTCCGGGCCTAGGCCAGTTTGATCGCGCAAACGTTCTGATGATGGAGCGACGCGAGATCAGTTCAGGTAGCCAAGAAATCCGCCTGCTGACTGAGAGCAAGCCGGCCTATGTCGGGGTCGATCCCTACAACAAGTATATCGACCGTAATTCAGACGATAATTTGGCAGAAGTTGACTGATAGAAGGCGGAACTCGCGGGTATAGTCGGACTTGCCGCCGCCTCGAGCAGCGCCAACGTCCGCCATATCTTTGAAAAGATTAGAATCCTTGATTTTTTCCAAACGGTAATTGGCGGGCAAGATGTAACGCATGGCAAGCCGCATCCCGAGATCTTTTTGAGTGCAGCTGCCGGGCTAGGCCTCGAAGTGAATGAATGCATTGTGGTTGAAGATGCGGAATCGGGTGTTGTAGCAGCAAAGGCCGGCGGTTTCTTCTGTTACGGCTTATTGCATCAGGACGCATCGACCGAATTGTCTCACACTGCTGGCCTTGGCAAGGCAGACAAGGTGATCGGATCACTGGGTGATATCGACCTGACGATCTTCAGCTGACTGAAAAGCCGAGCCACTAACCTAGCTTGACAATCGACATTAATTGCGTATTTCATGAAATATGCAATTAAGTGCAATGGAAAAAACCGCCGAACGTGTTAGCGGCCTGTTGAAGCTGCTCTCTCATCGGGACCGGCTCATGGCTCTTTGTCATTTGGTCCAGGACGAGATGGCAGCGGGCAAACTGGCTGAGGCGGTGGGTATGAAGGCGCCAGCCATGTCGCAGCAATTGGCGATCCTGCGGCGCGAGGGCATCATTGCATCACGTCGCGAGGGCCAAACGATTTACTACCGGATTGTCGATGAGGACGCAGTGATCATCATGCGTCTACTGTACGAGAATTTTTGCGGTGACGGTGAAGGCAAGGTGTCAGACCCCATATCACTGGAAAAGGGAGAACCGGCATGAACAGACCACAAGTTTCATCTTTTTTCGATGAAGCAACAAACAATGTCAGCCATGTCGTGTCTGATCCTGAGACCGGGGACTGCGCCATCATCGACCCGCTGCTCGATTATGATCAGAATTCCGGCCGGACCGGAACCGGGCCGGCCGACAAGATCATCGCCTATGTCCGCGGAAACGATCTGAAGGTCGCATGGATTATCGAAACACATATCCATGCTGACCACATCTCCGCCGCGCCCTATCTGAAGGAAAAGCTAGGGGGCAAAACTGCAGTGGGCGAGCATATTACTCAGGTCCAATCCATCTTCAGCAAGATATTCAATACCGAGGCCGATTTCCGCCTTGATGGAAGCCAGTTCGATCACCTGTTTCGCGATGAGGAGAAATACCGGGTCGGCAAAATCGAGGCGCAGGCGATACACACGCCGGGACATACGCCAGCATGCATGACGCATCTTATCGGAGATGCTGCATTCGTCGGCGATACCCTGTTCATGCCCGATTATGGCACTGCTCGTTGCGATTTCCCCGGCGGTGATGCCGGCACACTCTATCGTTCTATCCAGCGCATCTTCGCGCTGCCGCAAGAGACGCGCATCTTCCTCAATCACGATTACCTGCCGGCCGACCGCAAGGAATACCGCTGGGAAACCAGCGTTGCAGAAGAGAAGCGCGAGAATGTCCATGTGCATGAGGGCGTTTCCGAGGATGATTTCGTCGCCATGCGAGACGAGCGCGATCGGGCCCTAGCGGTTCCGCGCCTCATGATTCCTTCCGTGCAGGTCAATATGCGTGCTGGGGAAATGCCACCGCCAGAGGAGAATGGAGTGCGTTATATCAAGATACCGGTGGATACGTTGTGATGTTGCCAGGTTTCCCGGATGCGATGCCGGTTGAAGGCTTTTTCGGCGGGTTCATGATCGGCCTTGCCGCAACCCTTATGCTACTTGGCTCGGGCCGCATTGTGGGCATTAGCGGGCTAGTCGCAAGGGCGACGATGCAGAGCAGGTCAGGGGTTTCGCTTCCAGTTGCGTGGCTATTTGTTGGTGGCCTGCTGCTAGGTGCAATTCTGGTGAACTCTTTCATTGGCCCAATCCAGACCAGGTTTCCAAGCTCGACCGCGCTCCTGATCGCTGGCGGGCTGATTGTCGGTTTAGGTGTACGGATGGGGAGCGGCTGCACCAGCGGGCATGGCGTATGCGGCATGTCGCGCCTATCGCCACGCTCCCTGATCGCCACGGCGACCTTCATCACCAGCGGAATGGCAACGGTTGCAATCGCCAACCAACTGGGATGGGGGTGGTGATGCGCGACGCAATTGTAGCTATTGTATCGGGAACGCTGTTTGGCGGCGGGCTGGCATTCTCAGGCATGATGGATCCCAAACGCGTCCGGGGATTCCTCGACATCTTTGGCGAATGGGATCCCACGCTCGCCTTTGTGATGGGTGGCGCTGTGATCGTCATGGCGATTGCATGGGCATTGCAGAGGCGCATGGCTGCGCCGCTATTCGCCGAAGCCTTTAACCTTCCCGGTACCAGCTTGATCGACAGCAAGCTGATTGGCGGCGGCGTTCTTTTTGGCGTCGGCTGGGGTCTTGCAGGCCTTTGCCCGGGCCCTGCAATCGCCGCGCTAGTGATTGAGCCTGCCTCGGCCGGGATATTCGCGCTGAGCATGGTCGGCGGCATGGTTCTCTTCCGGTTGACCGGAAAATGATGCGCGAAGGGGGAGGGAACGGCTCAGGCCGGTCCAATGGGCTGGCCCGCTACTTCCCGATACTGGATTGGTCGCGCGAGTATAATTCTGACATCCTGACGCATGATCTGTTGGCAGCGTTGATCGTCACGATCATGCTCATTCCCCAGTCGCTTGCCTATGCGCTGCTTGCAGGTTTGCCACCGGTGGTGGGGCTATATGCCTCGATCCTGCCGTTGGTTCTTTATGCGATATTCGGCACGAGTCGGACATTGGCGGTGGGGCCGGTGGCGGTCATATCGCTGATGACGGCTTCCGCAGCCGGTGCTGTCGCGGCACAGGGAACGGCCGAATATCTTGAGGCGGCGATCACATTGGCCATGCTTTCTGGCGTGATGCTGGCTGTGCTGGGATTTCTGAAGGCCGGGTTCCTTGCCAACCTGCTATCGCATCCTGTCATCAGCGGTTTCATCACCGCATCGGGCATTCTGATCGCGACCAGCCAGATCAAGCACATTCTTGGTATTCATGCGGGCGGCGACAATTGGCCTGACATGCTTGGATCGCTTGCAAGTGCGATTGGCGATACGAACCAATGGACTGTGGCGATCGGCATCCCGGGTATGCTGTTCCTCTTTTGGGTCCGCAAGGGAGCCAAGCCAGCCTTGCAGCGAATTGGCCTGCCCGAGCGCGCGGCGGGTATGACGGCCAAGACCGGGCCAGTTGTCGCGGTCGCTCTAACCATTCTTGTCGTTCTGGCCTTCGATCTGGCCAATAAAGGGGTCAATCTTGTTGGCGCTATCCCGCAGGGCCTACCGGCCATTGCAATGCCAAGTACTGATTTATCGCTGATCGAGAAGCTCTGGGTTCCAGCACTGTTGATCTCGATCATCGGTTTTGTCGAAAGCGTATCGGTGGCCCAGACATTGGCCGCCAAACGGCGGCAACGTATTTCACCAGACCAGGAATTGATCGGGCTAGGCGCCGCCAATGTCGCCAGCGCGTTCTCGGGCGCTTACCCGGTAACAGGCGGCTTTGCGCGCTCGGCAGTGAATTTCGATGCAGGTGCGCAAACGCCTGCTGCAGGTGCCTTCACAGCCATCGGCATGGCGCTTGCGACGCTGTTCTTGACGCCGCTGCTATTCAGCCTGCCGATCGCAACGCTGGCGGCAACCATTATCGTTGCCGTGCTTAGCCTGGTGGATCTCAAGACACCGGGCCAGCTATGGCGCTATTCCAAGGCCGATTTCGCCGCCCATATGGCGACTATCGGGATTACCCTGCTGGCCGGTGTCGAATTGGGCGTAATCAGCGGAGTTGCCGTTGGATTGCTGCTCTATCTTTGGCGTGCAAGCCGCCCGCATGCGGCCATTGTGGGCCGCGTTCCCGAGACCGAGCACTTTCGCAATATAAAGAGGCATGAAGTTCTGACCGTACCGCATGTCCTTTCGATCCGCATTGACGAGGCGCTGACCCATCTGAACGCCCGCTGGCTGGAAGAATATGTGCTTGAAGAGGTCGCTGATCGGCTAAAGGTACGGCACGTAATCCTGATGTTCAGCGCTGTGAACGAGGTAGACGCCTCCGGGCTGGAAAGCCTTGAGGCTATCAATCACCGACTGGGTGATGGAGCGGTTGGACTGCATTTGTCGGAAGTGAAGGGGCCAGTTATGGATCGGCTCAAGCGCACGCATTTCATCGAGGAATTGAATGGCCGGGTCTTCCTGACGCAGGATCGTGCCTTTTCAGAACTCTCGCGCGATACCGGCGAGCCACCGCCGCCTGTCGATCATTATCTCGCGCGCGGGCTGATCTGATGATCGCAGGCCCGATGCAGTGAGCGACGGCACTGCCTGAGCTTTATTTCAGACGCTTGGCGACGAATCTGAGGATTTATCGTATGCACTACTGACTATGGGGGCTGAGAATCTTCACAGCTGGCCGGTTGGCGATGTCCTTAGCCGGTTTGAGGTGTCGGCGGAGCTTGGGCTGAGCGAGGATGAGGTGCGCCGCCGCCTGGAGCGGTTTGGCCCGAACCAGATCGAGGCGCGTAGGAAAGCCAGCATGGTCTCGATCCTGTTGCACCAACTGGCAAGCCCGGTTGTATATTTGCTCGCAGCGGCAGCCGTGCTCGCTTTCTCATTCGGGGAACGGGCCGAGGGGGCGGCGGTTCTGGTCGTGCTCGTATTCAATACGCTGATGGGCTTCTTCACCGAGATAAAGGCGATCCGGTCAATGGAGGCGCTGCGAACGCTTGGTTCGCGTTCGGCCCGGGTCAGGCGAGAGGGCAAGATGCAGATCATTCCGGTTGAGGGGCTGGTGCCGGGTGATATTGTTCTGGTTGAAAGCGGCGACATCATCTCTGCAGATATGCGCATAATTGCAGCATCAAACCTGGCGGCGAATGAATCGACCCTCACCGGGGAATCGGTCACCGTGAACAAGTTTGATGCCGCTGTACCCGAGGAATCACGCCTCGCTGATCGCAGCAGCATGGTGTTCAAAGGCACATCGATCACGCGCGGGACCGCGACTGGCCTTGTAACCGGCACCGGGCTTGCCACTGAACTCGGCCGTATTTCCCAACTGGTCGAAGAAGCCAAGCCCGAGAGGTCCCCGCTTGAGAAGCGGCTGTCGCAGGTTGCTGCCCAGCTCGTCTGGCTGGTCATCATCCTTGCCGCCCTGATCGTGGCGGTTGGCCTGCTGCGCGATATCGACCCGCTGCTGATGGTGACGACGGGCATCGCGCTCGCCGTGGCTGCGATCCCGGAGGGGCTTCCCGTGGTGGCGACACTCGCCCTTGCCCAGGGGATGTGGCGCATGGCGCGCAAGAATGCGCTGATTGAGCGGCTTTCTGCGGTCGAAACATTCGGTTCGACATCGCTAATCCTATCCGACAAGACTGGCACGCTGACCGAGAACCGAATGGCGGTGCGCACGGTATGCCTTCCCGCTGCGCAGTTGGAACCCGAACAGTTCGATGGTCACATAGACGAAGCGCATTTGCTGGAGGGGCTGCTGACTATCGGCAGTCTTTGTAATGCGGGCGAGCTTGACGATCCCGAAGATGAGGGTGTGGGCGACCCAATGGAGATCGCGCTGCTGCGGGCAGCGTCACGGGCCGGCCTGGATCGTGAGCAAATCCTGGTCCAATCGCCCATGGTTGGGGAACACCCTTTTGATAGTGCGGTTCGCATGATGGCGACCGTCCATCGGCAGGAGAATGAGTTTCTCTATGCGGTGAAGGGCGCGCCTGAGGAGGTTCTGTCCCACTCTTCGAGCATGAGGCATGAAGGCAGGGACCTGCCGCTGGGCAGCGAAGAGATAGCCGAATGGCGCGAACTGGTCGACCGCCTCGCCAGCGAAGGATTGCGCATAATCGCGCTGGCCACCAAAACCAGCGCTTCAGCGAAAGATGCACCCTATGAGGGCCTTGTTTTGCTCGGGATGATCGGACTGCGCGACCCTGCGAGAGCGGATGTGGCAGAGGCAATCGCCGCTTGTCACCAGGCTGGCATCAATGTCGCCATCGTCACTGGCGATCACGCGGTTACCGCGCTTAGCATTGGTCGCCAGGTTGGCCTGCCGGTCGACCGCGCGGAAGTGGTCGAAGGCCATAGCCTTGCGCGAATGGATTTTGAGGGGCCCAAGTTGCGCTCGACCATAGTGTTTGCGCGGGTCAATCCTGACGAGAAGCTCGCTCTGGTCCGCGCCTTCCAGAATGCGGGAGAAGTCGTCGCCATGACAGGTGACGGCGTCAATGATGCGCCCGCGCTGCGCCAGGCCGATATCGGTGTTGCCATGGGCACGCGCGGCACCGACGTTGCCCGTCAGGCAGCCGCCATGGTCCTGCTCGACGATGCATTTCCGACCATCGTCGCGGCAATCCGTGAAGGGCGGGTGATATTCGAGAATATCCGGCGCTTTGCGGCCTACCTGCTTTCCTGCAATCTCGGCGAAGTACTGGTTATTGGCTTGGCAGTACTGCTTTCATTGCCCCTGCCAGTCTTGCCTTTGCAGATTCTGTTCCTCAACCTCGTTACCGACGTGTTCCCGGCCTTTGCCCTAGCCACGGCCAGGGGTGATGACAAAGTCATGAAGCGCCCGCCAAGGCCGGGGGACGAACCCTTGCTGGGCAGGGATCAATGGCGCCGGATCGGGTTGCATGGGCTGGTACTGACCGGTGCGACATTTGCTTCGATGGCAATTGGAATGGAAATACTTGCGCTTGAAGACAATGCGCTGGTCACGCTGACATTTATGACGCTGGCCTTTTCGCAACTATGGCATGTGTTCAATATGCGGCATCCGGATTCGAAGATCCTACGCAATGAGGTGGTTGGCAATGCGTGGGTCTGGGCTGCTGTCGTCCTGTGCATCTTCCTGCTGGTCTCCGCCGCATACGAGCCCGGTATGGCGGATATTCTTGGGCTCGTGCCGCTCAACATGGAAATGTGGCTTGTCGTTCTTGGAGTAAGCTTGGCACCTTTGCTGCTTGTCCAGTCCGCCAGCCTGCTGATGCGGCGCGATAGAGGGGAGGAGCGGCCTTGATCGGCGCAGTCATGCCCTGGCTCCAATTCGCGGTTTGCGCATTGCTGATCGGCTATGCGGGACAGGCTCTCACCCGCTACGCGGCGATCATTTCGCAACTCACCGGGCTTTCCGCTTCATGGATTGGTCTGATCCTGCTCTCTGCGGCGACTTCGCTTCCTGAGTTGTTTACCGGTGTCAGCGCGGTTACCGTGTTTGATACACCCGATATTGCCGTAGGTGATGCCTTGGGCAGTTGCGTTCTGAACCTGGGCCTATTGGTCGCGCTTGATGCGTTGAGCCGTGACGAATCCGTCTATTGTCGGGTCGACCAACGTCACGTGCTGACTGCTGGCTTCGGTATCATCCTGATCGGGCTGGTAGGATTGGCGATTCTGACCGTTGGTACGGGCATAGATGTGACTTTCTTCCATGTCAGCGCCTACACGCCTTTGGTCATCCTGCTCTATTTCGTGGCGATTAGGGCGACCTTCGTTCACGAAAGGCAGCTGGCAATCATCGCCCCGCCAGTAGAAACTGAAGACGGGATCGGCCTGAAACAGGCCATTCTTCGTTATCTTGCTGCTGCTATCGTGGTTGGCATCGCTGGTTCGCTCTTGCCTTATATTGGGATGCAGATTGCCACGATGACAGGTTGGCATCAGAGTTTCGTAGGCACGCTCTTCATTGCCATGGCGACATCATTGCCCGAATTCGTCGTGATTGTAAGCGCGCTGCGTCGCAATGCAGCAGATATGGCGATTGCGGCGCTGCTGGGAAGCAACCTGTTCGATGTATTGGTCATCGCCATTGACGACATCGCCTATTTTGGCGGAAGCATCTTTGCGAACGTTTCGCCTGCACACGCGGCCTCTGCCCTCGCAGGCGTGATTATGAGCGGAATTTTTATTGTCGCACTGCTTTACCAGCCGCGAAATCGCTTCTTTGGCCACTTCAGCTGGGTTAGCTTGTCATTACTCTCAATCTACTTCCTCAGCGCATATGTCATCTATCTTCATGATTTTTGATCTGATTGGCGAAAGTCTCAATTCAAGTTGTTACGCTAAATCTCGAAATCCAGCTTGTAACCGCTATGATAGTGAAGTTTCATTGTGGTGACCGACTTGTCTTCATGCCAGGTCGTTCTTTCCATCGTGAACAACGCACCTCCCGGATCTAGCGCCAGCATCTGTGCCAGATCGGCATCTGCATTGCTTGCCGATATTGACACCTCGCCACGCGAAAACGGGACGGTGCGTATCAGCCATTCATTAGCGCTGATTGCGTCGAGATCAGCATGTTCCAATTCAGGCACGGTATCGAGGTTCACCCAGCGATCCTCAAAAGCGAAGGGCTGGCCATCCGCCAAATGCCGGGTCTGCAAATGCAGAGTTGGGTAGTCCTCATCAAGGCGCAAAAGATTCAGGATATGCGCGGGCGCGGTCTCAATCTGACGATATTTGATGCGATGGCTATAGCGCGCCCCACCTGCCTCTACTTGTTGCCGTATGATAGGAATCCTGATTTGAGCTTGCGGAAGAGGTAGGGGCCTTACGCGCGTGCCGCCCTTTCTCTTGCGCTCGATCACCCCTTCATCTGCTAGCGTCTGAAGGGCGCGATTCACGGTCGTGCGGGAGCAGCCATACTCTTGTGCCAAGTCGACCTCGCCCGGAATTCTCTCGCCCAGATCCCATTCGCCGGCCACGATGCGCGCGCGGATAGCCTCGCGAATGCCTTGGTGCGTTGCATTGTTCACAGGGCATTTCCTAGTCGGTGCATGACCTGCTGAAAGCGGGTGCGGATTGCATCGCGCTTCACATGCCGGCCATCGCGTACGATATGGCGACCGGCTGCCCAGACATCACTAA
>DMWU01000223.1 GCA_003483125.1 Erythrobacter sp.
GCTCGTTTCATTGCACCGGGCACGGTCGCCCTGCCCCGCGCAAGCAGAAGCGATGACCCCAATGCGGCGATATATGCGGACGCGAAGGAACGCTTAATCAGTGCTGAGCTGGAATTGCACGAGATCCCATCGCCGGGGCGGGTCGAGAGGGCCGGGAAAATCGAGCCGGCAAGCTATTCGAATTTCGCAATCACTACACATCTCGTGGTCGTACCTACCTTTGATTCGCCGCATGACAGCGATGGCATTGATGCAATCTCGGCGCTCTTCCCGGATCGCGATGCGATTGGACTACCCGCCGACGCTGTGCTCGCAGGCGGCGGCGGGTTCCACTGCGCAAGCCAGCAAATGCCCGTGCTTAACGCTTGATTAGGATTTGGGCGCGACAATCGCACCCATGAGCAAGGCAATCGCCATATCGCGACAATTCGCCGTCGAACCTGCAGAAATCCTGCGTGCAGGCGTTGTTTATTCCTGTGCCCTTGCGTTGATCGCTGCCGGCCCAGTTCTGCCTTTTTAGGGGCAGGTACTAATCGGCAAGCAGGTCAGCAGGAGTTGCCGCGCCTTTCAAAAATGCAATCGCTTCATCGACCGAGAGCACCTTCTGCTCTTTTTCGCCCAGTGTACGCATAGCGACCGTGCCTTCTTCCGCTTCGCGCATGCCGACGACCAATAGATGCGGCACCTTTGCCAGCGAGTGCTCGCGCACCTTGTAATTGATCTTCTCGTTACGGAAGTCAGTCCCAACACGAGTTCCTGCCGCCTCCAGCTTGGCGGCAACTTCCCTGCCATAGGGATCGACGTCGGATACGATCGTCGCGACGACGGCCTGTGTTGGCGCAAGCCATACAGGCAGGCGCCCGGCAAAATGCTCGATCAAAATGCCAATAAAGCGTTCATAGCTGCCGAAAATGGCGCGATGCAGCATCACCGGGCGATGCCTGTTGCCATCCTCGCCAATATAGGTTGCATCGAGACGCTTTGGTAGCACGCGGTCTGACTGGATGGTGCCGACCTGCCATGTGCGACCAATCGCATCGGTCAAATGCCATTCGAGCTTGGGAGCGTAGAATGCACCCTCGCCCGGCAGCTCTTCCCAGCCATATTCTTCTGTCGCCATGCCAGCGTCGATCACGGCCTGGCGCAGTTCTGCCTCTGCCTTGTCCCAATCCTCGTCAGAGCCGTATCTTTGATCAGGCCGCAGCGCGAGCTTGATCTCGTAGGTAAAGCCGAAATCCTTGTAGATGCGATCAGCCAGCTCGCAGAAGGCTTGCACCTCAGCAACGATCTGGTCTTCGGTGCAGAAGATATGCGCGTCATCCTGCGTAAACTGGCGCACGCGCATCAGCCCGTGCAGAGCGCCATGCGGCTCGTTACGGTGGCAGCAGCCATTTTCATAAAGGCGGATCGGCAATTCACGATAGCTAGTAATGCCCTGCTTGAAGACAAGCACATGGGCGGGGCAATTCATCGGCTTGATCGCCATCATATCGGCGTCGGATGAAACCAGCGGGCCTTCATCTTCCGTATTCGGAACCTCATCCGGCACAACGAACATATTCTCGCGATACTTGCCCCAGTGGCCCGACTTCTCCCACTGCCGGGCATCCATGACCTGCGGCGTCTTGACCTCCTGATACCCTGCACCGTCAATCGCGCGGCGCATATAGGCCTCAAGTTCGCGCCAGATCATATATCCATTGGGATGCCAGAAGACGCTGCCATGCGCCTCTTCCTGCAAATGGAACAGATCCATCTCGCGGCCCAATTTGCGGTGGTCGCGCTTAGCCGCTTCTTCCAACCGGTGAAGGTGGGCATTGAGCTGTTTCTTATTGAGCCAGCCCGTGCCGTAAATGCGCGTAAGTTGCGCATTGCGCTGGTCGCCGCGCCAATAGGCGCCTGCAACGCGCATAAGCTTGAAGGCCTGCGGATCGAGCTTACCGGTCGAGGCAAGATGCGGCCCGCGGCACATATCCAGCCAGTCGTCGCCAGACCAATAGACCGTCAGTTCCTCGTCTTCAGGAAGCTGCTGCGCCCATTCTGCCTTGAACTTCTCGCCCTCGCTTTCCCATTTCTCTATCAGCTGAGATCGCGACCAAACTTCGCGGCGCAATGGCTTGTCAGCCTTTATGATCTCACGCATCTTCTCCTCGATTGCGGGAAGATCATCCATCGAGAATGGTTCGCGCCCTTCCGGCGCCATGACGTCGTAATAGAATCCGTCTGCCGTCGCCGGGCCAAACGTGATCTGCGTGCCTGGCCAAAGTGCCTGCACCGCCTCCGCCAATACATGGGCAAAATCGTGCCGCGCGAGTTCAAGTGCATCTTCTTCGTCACGCGAGGTCACAAGTGCGAGTTCTGCATCGCCTTCAAAGGGCCGGTTGAGATCGCGCAATTCTCCATCGACGCGCGCGGCCAGCGCCGCCTTGGCAAGGCCAGGGCCGATCGCCGCTGCGACATCGGCAGGCGTTGAGCCTGGTTCCATCTCGCGCATCGATCCGTCAGGTAGGCTTATCTTCAATAGCTCAGTCATCTTGCGTAGTCCGTATCCTTGACCGCGCCCACGGCACATTGGCGCGAACACTTGAAGCGGCGTTTCGTCTCAACTCACGATTTCGGGTGATC
>DMWU01000171.1 GCA_003483125.1 Erythrobacter sp.
GAAGCGCCAGATGTTGTCGAGGAGGCGTGGCCCCTTGCTGGCGGAACCCACCTGCGAATTGTCGCGCAGCCCATGCCAGACGGCGGGTTGGTGCTGATTGCGGAGGACCGCACAGAGCAACTGGCAATTTCCGCAATGCGCGACACCTTGCTTCGAACCCGCACTGCAACGCTCGACAGTCTTTTTGAAGCGATTGCCGTTTTTGCGCCTGATGGTTCGCTCCAGCTATGGAATCGCAGCTTTGCCGGCACCTGGGGTCTTGATCCGGAGACGCTCGATTCTCACCCAACTGCCGACAAGCTGCTTGAGGCGATCGAACCAAACCTGCGTGCGCCCAAGCAGTCAAAGGCGATAGGCGGAATCATCCGATCAGCCACGCTCGATCGCAAGGAGAAGGGTGGCCGGATTGATCTTGCCGATGGGCGTACGCTGGAATTTGTAGGCGTACCCTTGCCAGATGGTAACGGGCTACTGACGGTGCTCGATATCACCGACTCTCAAAAGGCGGCACGCGCGCTGCTTGAGCGCAACCAGGCACTGGTAGAGGCGGACAGGGTCAAGACAAATTTCCTCTCCAACATGTCTTATGAGTTCCGTACACCGCTCACCTCGATCGGAGGCTTTGCGGAGCTGATCAAAAGCGGTGCAGCCGGCGATATTTCGCCCCAGATGGACGAGTACATTTCTGCTATTCTTGAATCGGTTGAGCGACTTACGGAACAGGTGGAAAATGTGCTCGATCTTTCGCAAAGCGAGGCTGGCCTCCTGCCCATTGCGAAAGACCAGGTTGAGATAATGGCGCTCATCTCCCAACTGCTAAGCGATAGGGAGAGCGCAATCTTTGCGGCAGGGGTCACGCTCGATGTCCGAGGTGAAGACGATTTCGTTGTTAATTGCGATCCGCGCCAGATCGGTCGTGCCCTGGGTCATATAATCGATAATTCGATTTCAGCGACTGATAGCGGCGACAAGATTCTAATTGAAGTTGCGAGATTGGACGGGGCAACGCGCATCGTAATTTCCGACAATGGCAGAGGAATGAGCAAACAGGAGCTGGCCCGTCTGCAAGGCGATACAGACGTTGCAGAAGATGGACCAGTCGAGCGGAAGCAGGGATTGGGTATTCCTCTCGCACGCCAACTGGTAGAGGCCCATGGAGGCGGCCTTAAAATCCAGAGCCGTAAGGGTGACGGTACGACAGTTTATGTTGTTCTGCCATGAACCACGAACTTCCTGATTTGGACGCAGTACAAGATTTAGGTGCAGCAATTGCAGAACGATTGAAGCCAGGCGATGTCGTCGCCTTGTCCGGTGGGCTCGGCGCCGGGAAAACGACGCTTGCCCGGGCAATCATTGCAGCGCTGGGTCATAAGGAGGAGGTGCCTTCACCGACGTTCACGATCATAGAAACCTACGCCTCACCGCCGCTGCGACTGCCGGTTGTGCATGCGGATTTCTACCGGCTGGAAACTCCCGATGAGGCGCTGGAGATTGGGCTTGACGAATACCGTGATGGAGCTGCGCTGATTGCGGAATGGCCTGAATTGGCGGAGGGCTTTGAAGGCGAGGCAGCTTGCCTTTCAGTTACACTTGAAATTGTGGGGCAAGGGCGCCGGGCAATTGTCGAGCCAGGTATCGATTGGGTAGAACGCCTCCCATGAGCAAGCTGCCAGCGGGAATTCTCGATTTCCTTGAAAGCGCGGGTTGGGGCGATGCGAAAATCGATCCCATTCCCGGTGATGCGTCATTCCGTCGCTATTTCCGCTTGTCGCGCGGGGGCATGGATGGCGCGATGCTTATGCATGCACCTCCATCGGAAGAGGATCCGGTCCCCTTTCTCAATGTAGCAGAATACCTGGCTGCGCATGGTCTTCGCTCACCTCAGATTTTTGCAGCTTCACCAGCAGAAGGCTGGGTTCTGCTGGAGGATTTCGGCGATGACCGGATGCGTGACTGGCTGGACGATAACCCAGATGGCGAAATTGCGGCTTATGAAGCGGCGGTGGACACATTGGTAGATCTGCACCGGCGTCCCGCGGGCAAGTTCCCTCCCTACGATATGGAGGCGTATACGCGCGAGCATCTGCTGTTCGTGGAGTGGTACTGTTCTGCCACGGGATTGAGCGTGGATGAGGCTGTCTATCATTGTGCATGGAAGGAGGTTCTCGCGCCGTTGTGTGAACGTCAAAAACCCGGCGTGACCGTACTGCGAGATTACCATGCAGAGAATATCATGCTGCTGGGTGATCCGCGTGATGGAGCAGAGCAGGGCTTGATCGATTTTCAGGACGCGCTGGTGGGTCATCCAGCATACGATTTGGTTTCGTTGTTGCAGGATGCACGCCGCGATGTGTCGCCAGAGCTAGAGCGGGAGATGCTGAATCGCTATATGACCGCTACGAATGCGGGGTCGGAGTTCGAGGACGACTATGCCCGGCTTGGCGCTCAAAGAAATGCTAAGATTGTCGGCATATTTACCCGGCTTTACAAACGTGACGGCAAGCCGCGCTATCTTGAGTTGATCCCGCGTGTCTGGCGCGCGCTGGAGCGGGACTTGGAGCATCCTGCATTGGCACCCGTGGCAAAATGGTTTGATCTAAACATTCCCGCAGAATTGAGGGCAGGTTTGGGCGGAAAGATCAAATGAGCAATCTCGCAAGTGATACCGCCATGGTAATGGCAGCGGGTCTCGGCAAACGGATGCGACCGCTTACTGCAAGTCAGCCCAAGCCATTGGTGCGCGTCGCTGGAAAATCCCTGATCGACCATACCCTTGACCGCCTTGTGGAGGCTGGCCTCAGTCGCGCGGTCGTGAATGTGCATTATCTCGCAGACGCATTGGAAGTGCATGTTTGCGCACGCAACGAGCCGCAGATTATCATTTCGGATGAACGCAGCGCGTTGCTTGAGACTGGCGGCGGGATGGTCAAGGCAATGGAGCACTTGCCAGATCCGTTCTTCTGCCTGAACTCGGACAATATTTGGATCGATGGACCGCAAAACGCTTTCCAAGACCTAACGCAGCGCTGGGACCCCGAAAAGATGGATGCCTTGTTGCTGGTCGTTCCTCATTCGCGCGCTTGCAATTTCCATGGCCCGGGGGATTTCAAGATGGACGCGCAGGGCATGTTGTCTCGACGGATATCTGGTCGTGTCACACCCTTTATCTACACCGGGATCCAGCTGGTTTCGCACCATTTACTTCGCGATGCACCGGAAGGTGCGTTTTCGACCAATGTCCTTTGGAACCGGGCAATGGAGGAGGGCCGCTTATTCGGTGTGTCATTCACAGGCCAATGGTTTGAAGTCGGAACGCCAGATTCGATAGCGCTAACCGAAGCTGCCCTTGGTCGTGGCTGAGAAGAAGCTGCCGGCCGTCTATTCTATCGCGGCGCACCGCGGCTTTGCAGATGCACTGGTTGCGGGTTTGGTCCCGCGCTACTCTGAACCTGATATTGGCCTCGCAAGATTGACCTTGCTGTTGCCGAGCAGCCGCGCAGCGCGAACTGTCAGTGAGGCATTCATCAGGCATGCGGGTGAAACTGGCCAAGCGGGCATGCTGATGCCGCGTATGGTGTTGGTTGGCGATCTCGATCTGGATGAATCACTGAGTGCGCTGCTCGACCCATTGGGGGCGAACGATATTCCACCAGCTGTTGAACCCGGGCGCAGGTGGCTAGAACTGGCCGAAATATTGCGCGCAGAGTTCGAAAGAGAAGGCAAGCCGCCGCCCGATGCGGCGCTCCTGCGGCTTGCGCGCGAATTTGCTGTGACGATGGACCGGTTGATGGCAGAAGAGGTTTCACCCGAAGACCTGCTATCCGACCCTGTGCTTGACCGGATAGGATCGGTTGCCGGCCATTGGCAGGACAGTATCCGCATATTCGCGCGCGTTCAGCAGCATTGGCTAGCATGGCTGGATGAACGCGGCATGGTTGACGCAGCGGCGCGCAGAAATCTGTTGTTCAACCGTGCGACGCGAAGATGGCGTGAAGAGCTTCCGCGAACTCCGATCGTTGCGGCCGGCGTGACCAGTGCTGCTCCTGCATTGGCGCGCATGCTACGCGCAATCGCCGAACTGCCCAATGGATCGGTAATCCTTCCCGACCTTGATCTTTCGATGGATCAGGCAGC
>DMWU01000214.1 GCA_003483125.1 Erythrobacter sp.
CTCGATATAGCCGGCCGCGACCATTGCGGCGACCTGGTCAAACAGCTCGTCGGGCGTTCGCCGGGCCTCGCCCATGGCCTGCTCCATTCCTTCGGCAACAATGATCTCGCGCTCATCTTTCTCTACCGCGTCGATCATGGTCTTGGCTGCATCTGCCGGCCGAATGCCTTCATCAATCACCTTGTCGGATCGTCCCCGCTTGGTCCCATCTGCCGTCAGTGCATTACGGCTGACATCGGTTGCAATTGAGCCTGGGTAGATAACGTGGACTGTCACACCCTTTTGCGACAATTCGCTGCGCAAGGCATCGGCATAGCCGGCAAGGCCAAACTTCGCCGCCGAATAAGCGGTGCGCATGGGAACGCCGACTTTCCCTGCGATAGACGATATGAAAAGCAGCGCGCCCGAACCCCGTTCGACCATGGGACCAATCAGGGCCTGAGAGAAGGCGATCTGGGCAGTAAGGTCGATATCGATAATGTCGCGATAGACTTGCATATCGGTCTTGAGCGCCTGGCTGCGCTGCGAGACCCCGGCATTCGCGACCGCGACATCGACTTGGCCTTTCCAGCTCAATGCTGTCTCAACCGCATTTGCCAGCGCCACATCGTCGCGAACATCGAAAGGAAGAATCAGTGTTTCGCCGCAATCTGCAGCGACCTCGGCCAAACGTGCCTCATCGCGACCTGAAAGGATCACACTGGCACCGAGCGATGCCCAATCCCGCGCTAACGCAGCACCGATTCCGCTTGACGCGCCCGTAATCCAGACAATGGTTTCCTGGCTCACAATTCGTCCCCTCAATTCCTTGGCTTACTCTCCCGGTGCGCTTGCATTGATAGCCAGCGCGTGCACCCTCTGGCCCGGAATATCTCCCAAGGCGCGATTGATCATTCTTTGTCGCTCGAGCCTGCTCGCGCCTGCAAAGGAATCGCTCTCGATCACAACCGTGAAGTGCGATTCCCCGCTGCCATCATCGCCAGTATGGCCATGATGCTTGGCGCTATCATTGATGACTTGAAGCTGGCTGGGCGCGAAGGCGGCTACCAACAATTGCTCGATTTCTTTTGCGACTGTTCCTGACATTCCTCCCGTTTGGGGCTTCCCTTATCGCTTGTCCATGCCCATTCTAGGTAATGTGAGGCAGAGCAGATTTCATGGGCGCTATGAAGAGAGTGAGGTGACTTGTCAGAGTCCCGGTTGCAATGAGCCGGGCCAATTTCGCGCACCTGGTCATCGTCCCAACGGCTTTGCCGGGCCGGGTGAATATCGCTGGTTCTGCCTGGAACATGTCCGCGAGTTCAATTCGGATTATGATTGGTTTGAGGGCATGAGCGCCGAGGAGATTGCCGACGCGCAATCGCCCGCTGCGGGCTGGCGCACGGAAAGTTCCAGCTTCAAGCCGACTGCCGGGGCTGATGGATTGCCGCGTTGGGCGGACTACGACGATCCGCTCGACGCAATTTCTGCGAGGGCGAACGGGATCAAGACGCGTGTCCAGCGCGAAGCGGAGATTTCGACGACGGGCCGCTTTAGCACTGAAGAGGCGAAGGCGCTCGACCTGATGGGCCTCAGCCTCGATACAGACAGGCGGAAGTTGAGGCGTCGCTATTCAGAACTGGTCCGACGTTATCATCCTGATCGTAACGGCGGCGACCGTCAATACGAAACGCGGTTGAACAAGGTTGTCGAGGCTTACCAATTGCTCCGAAAAAGCGTGGCTATTGCCTAGCTGCCAGATTTCGCAGCATCGATTAGGACCTGGTCGACTGCAACCGCCTCCTTGCATTTTTCGCGCGCAGTTAGCCGGTCGACATATGATTTGAAGCTCGGCCGTTCTGGTATCGAACCAAATCTCAAGCCCCAGATGAACTGGCTGCCAAAGTAGCAATCGGCCATCGTGAACCGATCGCCAGCTGCATAATCATTTGCGCTGAGCCACTCATCTGCCGTGTCCAGCGTTAGCTGCAACGATCCGAAACCCGCCAGTCCGCTCCGACCTTCTGGCACTTCCCACCCCATCGCGGCAGCAACAGTCGCCTGTTCCAGCGGCCCGGCCGCGAAAAACAGCCAGCGGAAGTACGAAGCCTTCTCTTCGACCGTGGGTAACAGGCCGGCATCGGGATTTGTCTCTGCAAGATAGTGACAGATGGCAGCGGACTCCGTCACGACAAGGTCTTGTCCGTCCAAATGATGCACCAAGGTAGGGACCTTGTTCATTGGATTTATCTGCTTGAAGTTGTCGGGCCTGCTGTCCCAGTCGAAGACTACATCCTCGTAATCCGCACCCGCTTCATGCAGCGCCCAACGTGCGATCTGGCCACGGCTCATGGCGACAGTGTAGAATGTGAATTCGGCCATCTCAGTTATTTCCTAACGTCCCTTGGTAAGTAGCGGTTCGAAACCGCCATATATCAGGCGGCTACCATCAAAAGGGCATTCCTTCCGGATGGCCTTCCATGCTTTCGCCTGCCATCAGCGCCTCGTTAGCTTTGTCGAATGTCGCCTTGTCGGGCCAGATTACCCAGCCAGTAACAATCTTCTCCCCATCTTCGGCTTTCACGGCGCTCCGATAATCGGTGACTTTGCCATCGGGAACTTCTTTTTCCCAAGCTTCCACAACTTCCAATGCACCTCGATCCATACACCAATTGGCCATGAAGTCGGCGGCTTCCGTGTAAGCTTGTTTGTTCTCCTCGGGCACGGATAGAACTGCGCAAGCAATGTACATTTTTCCTTTCCAGATTCCCCGAAAGGCAATCTAGCAGGAAATCATGGCAAGTCAGCTTTGGCGGAACGCCCAGCGCAAGGTCTTACCTACACTCCAGGTTGCTGCCCTGGCGGGGAGGGCGGAAAGGCCAGGCCTTTCGAGCCCCAGCATAGTTCGTGCCAATGGTGGAAGTATGGCGATCGCTTCAGCGCCTAGCATTGCCTGAACAGCTGCTGGCGTGCCCGGGTTCCGCTGGCTTAGCACCAATTGCGCAATCTCGCGGGCCTCGGGTGATGTTCGCAATTCGCTCCGCATCTCACCGAAAAGTGTTTCAGCTGCCATCCGGTCTTCCGGGACGGGATCGGCGCCCAATGCGCGAGCGATCACTGCGAACTGGCAAAAATACTCGTCCTGCTCACTGCCTGGCATATCCGGGCGAACGTGGCGAAGGTAAGCGGCAAGAAAGCTCGTCGCCTCGGCCACATGGACCCAGGCCAATACCTGCGGATCGGTGGCGGAATAGGGCGTGCCATCGGGCAGTGTCCCTTTTACCTGTGAATGAATGGCGTTGACGCGGCCAATCTCTTCAGCTGCCTTGTCTCGATGGCCAAATGTAGTGACAGCGATGAAACGCGCTGTTCGGCGCAGCCGTCCATGCATGTCCTCGCGGAAGTTTGAGTGATCGAGCACCCCTTGCAGCGCATGCGGATGGAGCATTTGCAGCAGCAGCCCGCGGATGCCGCCCACCATCATGCCCACTATGTCGGCATGGACCATGCGGATCGGACTATCGCGCTCAAACAGTGCTTCGTCAGATGGAGGCTCCGGCTCTTGCCCGGCCTCAAGATCATTGAAGACGCCGCGAACCTGGTCGACCAACTTCAATCGAAGCGATTCTATGGGATCGGGTCGCACCATCGCCGGCAGGTTACTTTAGCCTGCAACTCTTGGCCATATCTTGGCTTAATGGCGCGATAGGCGCGCCACGAGTGTTGTTATGGCTTGATCGAATATTTGAGGATCGCCGCCTGCGCGCGCCAATAATTGCGCACCCTGCAATTGCGCCAGGATTGCCTTTGCTTCAAGCGCCGGGTCGCCACCAACAGCGATTGAGCGGTCCCGCCTACCGGTCAGCAGCGTCTCCTGAATCCAGGCAGCAGTGTCTCTGTTGGCCTGGGCCAGCCTTTCGCGCATGTCGCGATCTATGACCTCCGTATCGGCTGCCAATGTACTGCACAGGCACATCCTCCCCGCATGGTCGATTGCATCCCGATATAGCTTGATCGTACCGTCAAGTGCCTGGCCACCGGTTCGGCTGGCAGAAGAAATCTTCCTCAGCTTGTCAGCAAGCTGGTCGGCATATCTATCAAGCACGGCCATTCCCAAGTCAGATTTGGTCGGAAAATGGTGATGGATGCTGGCCTTGCGGATGCCTATTTCACGTGCCAAATCGGCGTAGCTGAAGCCGCCAAAGCCGCGTTTGCGCATTAGCGCTTCGCCAAGGTCTAAAAGGCGTGATTGTGTCTCTGTCATCTTCTACCTTCTAGTAGGTTGTAATTTGCAGCGCAAGCGCTATTGCAATCTACCAACTAGTAGGTAAATCCATATCTCGGGCAGTTAGAGTTTGAAAATGAATATTAATTCAAAATTTGATGAATTGGTTGCGTTGGATACCAGCGAGATTGAATAGAAGAAATCGCCCATGCCTGGCGTTGATCGACGAATGCTGGACCGGATCGGCGATGAGGTCGCTCGCGCGACAACTATCGTGCGCTACGCGCCCAAAAGCAGCTTTTCCGCCCACACGCACTGCGGGGGCGAGGAGTTCATCGTGCTTGAGGGAACATTCCAGGACGAACATATCGATTATCCAGCCGGGACCTATGTCCGCAACCCTATTGGAACGCGGCATGTTCCAAGGTCGGACGAAGGTTGCACGATCTTTGTAAAGCTGTGGCAGTTCGATCGGGAGGATACTGCCCAGTTTGCCGTCGACATGAACCGGGTTAGTCTCGCTGACGAGCCAGAGAATGCTGGTGTCCGGCGCAAGCTTCTGCACAAATTTGGAGACGAGATGGTCGCGCTCGAAGAGTGGGCTGCGGGTGCGGAAATTGAGAACGGCTCTAGCGGAGGTGCTGAGCTGCTGTTGCTTAATGGGACAATCAAGTTCGACGGCTCAGCATATGGCAAGCATGATTGGATCCGTCTGCCTGCCGGGCACTATGGAAAGTTTTTGGCCGGATCCAATGGCGCCAGAATTTGGATCAAGACAGGGCATCTTAATAATGTTCAGGCCCCCAACGGCTGAGGATTAGCCATTTTGCCAGTCTATGGGCATTGGATGCCGTAACGTGCTTGCAGCCGCGCGTTGTCCCGTCTAACCGACTCGCACCATGACAAGCCTGATGGAAACAGATTACGACGGGACCGGTAAAACCCTCTTCCCGGAACCCGATACCGAAATCGATGTGCGCGACACGTTCGGCATTGATGTCGACTGGCAAGTGCCCGCATTCAGCCTGGCTGATGAGCGCGTACCCGATATCGATGAGAACTATGTGTTCGATCCCGACACAACATTGGCGATCCTTGCAGGCTTTGCGCATAATCGCCGCGTCATGGTTCAGGGCTATCACGGCACTGGTAAGTCAACGCATATTGAACAGGTCGCGGCGCGGCTCAAATGGCCAAGTGTCCGCGTAAACCTCGATGCCCATATCAGCCGTA
>DMWU01000092.1 GCA_003483125.1 Erythrobacter sp.
CCTGTCCGGCGGACAGCGTAGCTTCCTGGCACTGGCTCGTGCATTTGTCAGCCCATGCGAGCTTCTGTTCCTGGATGAACCGACCGGCGCGATGGACTCTCAGACAGAGCGACAATTCGTCAATCGCGTGAAAGAGTCGCTTTCTGACGAACAGACTTTGATCATCTCGACCCATCGGCCTGCTCTGTTCGAGCTTTGCGATCGTATTATCATTCTCGACAAGGGGCGCGTTGTTGCCGACGGTAGCAAGGAAGAGATCCTTGCTCGTGCAAGCAAGCAGGGGGGTATGGATCAGTGACCCGTGTACTCTCTTCATTGGAGCGTGCACTGATTGAGACTACGGGTGCAACGCGCAGCAAGCTGGCATTTGGTGGCGCGGTGATTGCGGCGATGTTGGTGTCGTTCGCCTTCCTTTTAGGCAATCCTCAGCTCGGCAGGGCCGAGGCAGGCATATCTTTCAAATCGCGTGAACTGGCGCAGCTCAATTCGATGGACAAAGGTGATCAGGCCGAAATCCTCGAGGAAGGGCTGAACGCACAAGAGCGTAACGACCTGATCCCGGCATCTGGGCTTCCGATCGAGGAAATGGAACAGTTTGCCGTGATCGGCAAAGGCAGTGCGCAATATACCAGCGCGCATAAGTGCCTGACGCAGGCTGTTTATTACGAGGCAGCCAACGAACCACTGGCAGGAAAGCGTGCCGTTGCGCAGGTAGTGATCAACCGGCTACGTCATCCGGCCTATCCAAATTCGATTTGCGGTGTTGTTTACGAAGGTGTGAATGACCCCGTTTGCCAGTTCAGCTTCACTTGTGATGGCTCCCTGTTGCGCAAGCCGCTCGCGGTGCAATGGGCGCAGTCGGGCAAGGTTGCTGAAGAGGCATTGGCAGGTGCGGTCGAGCCCCTGGTAGGATCCGCAACGCATTATCACGCAGACTATGTGCTTCCGCGATGGGCATTTACTCTCGCCAAGATCGACAAAGTCGGCATGCATATGTTCTATCGTTTCCCCGGCGATGCTGGAGGCGAGCCTGCATTTACCAGGCGCTGGAACGGGCGTGAAAATGTGCCCTATCTCAGCGAGGCGCGCCTTAGGCAGATGCTGAGCGGTCGCTATGTCGAGAAAGTTGTAAAACCTGAATATACACCAGGGCTGACAGTAACGCCGCATGTAACCGATCGTCATGCACCTAGCGATGTGGGCGGTAGAATCGATATGACAAAGAGCTGGCGCCTCTCAATTCCTGACCCGGTGAGTGGGCAGGGAGCATACGATACCGCGCGTTCGGTTCAGGGTGAGGCAAGCCAGGCCGCAGATAGTGTGAGCGAGGATGAAGGGGCTACCTCGTGAACAAATATCTTGAAATGATCGCTGACTGGGATGCCAATCGCAAGCTGATTGGCGCTTGCGCTCTCACGCTCTTCCTGATTGTTGGCTGGGCCAGTGTGGCTCAGACCGAGGAAGTCACGCGCGGCATGGGCAAGGTCATCCCGTCGTCCAAGGCGCAGCTCGTCCAGCCTGCAGAGCCGGCTGTGATTGAAGAGATATTGGTGCGCGCTGGCCAAAGCGTAAAACAGGGGCAGCTGCTCGTGCGCCTCGACGATGATATTGCAGATTCCGAGTTGAGCCGCCTGCAGACTGAGAACGAGAGATTGACTGCGCGTGCAGCGCGCCTTGAAGGTGAAGCCGCAGGTACCGGTGCAGAGTGCATTGAAGGCGAAGACTGCACGGAGGAACAGCGCTTGCAGCAGGTTCGCCTTGCTGCAGCCCGAAGCCGCGAGAGCTCTCTTGCTTCTGCCGTAGAGCAGCGTCGACGTGACCTGCGTGAGGCGCAGGCTACTGTTTCTACATTAGAAAATAGCGCCAAGCTGGCCCAGGAGCAGGTCGACTTGCTAAGGCCGTTGGCGGCGCAGGGCATCGTTCCGCGCACTGAATTGCTGACTGCGGAGCGCGACCTCGTTGATACGACCGGCCGGCTTTCGGCCGCACGCCAGGCAGTCGCCCGCGCTTCTGCTGCGGTTAATCAGGCGCAATCCGATCTTAGCGCAGCACGGCTGGAATTCCAGCAGCAGGCGCTCAATGAGCGGTCAGAGATCAATACGCGTATTGCCGTGAATGAAGAGACCATTCGCGGGGCAGAGGCACGCCGTAATCGCAACGAACTGCGCTCGCCCGCCGATGGTATCGTCAACGATGTGCAAGTCACGACCGTTGGCGGATTTGTCGGCGCGGGCGAAATGATCATGCAGATCGTGCCGGTTGGCGACAAATTGCTGGTTGAGGCACGCGTCGCGCCCAAGGATATTGCCTTCATCAAAGTAGGCGACCCGGCCAATGTGAAGATCACCGCCTATGACTTTGCCACTTATGGTTCGCTGACTGGGCGTGTGCAGAATGTGAGTGCCGACAGCGTTTATGACGAAGTCGAGCGCGAGGCCTATTACACCGTACTGGTCGAGACCGATCGTTCATATCTCAGCCGCGGCGGGCAGCAATTGCCGATCGTGCCCGGCATGATCTGCGATGTCGAAATCATCACCGGTAAGAAGACGGTGCTGAGCTATCTGATGAAGCCGATCAGCCGCGCCATGAACGAGGCGATGACAGAGCGCTAAGCCCCATCACGTCACCAATCATCGATTAGAGTAAGCGACGCGGATAGTGCGCGGTTTCTGCCGCTTGCGGCCATGGATCCAGCTTGAGCTTTCCGAGAAGCTCATCACCGGGCGATAGCCATAATCGGCGGCGGCCGGCACGACATTGTCGCTCTGCAGGTCCAGCATTACCCAATCCGCACCATCGCGCACCAGCAGCACGGCATGGTCCAGCCGGCGCGTAGTGTCGCGCAGCAGGGTGAGCATCATATCGTCGCGATCGACACCGGCCGCAGCTAGCATCTGCATCTTGAGGATCGCATAATCCTCGCAATCGCCCATGCCGCGGCGCAATGTCTTACGCGCATCGGCCCAATAATCACGCCTGCCATCCAGCTGGATATCGTCGCGATAGGTAATGCGCTGGTTCACCCAGCGATTGACGCGCGAGAGCAGCTCTTCGCGGCCCCGCGGCACACGGCCAATGGAGCGGCGCAGGTCGCGGCGCGACAGCCCGCGGCCCGCCCCGCGGCGCCC
>DMWU01000296.1 GCA_003483125.1 Erythrobacter sp.
AAGTCCTCAGCGTCATTGCCTGGACGCAGTGCCGCACGCAGATCCACCATCTCGCCGCCGCCCAGGCAAGGGTAGAGCTGACCCGTCGCTGTCACACGCACGCGATTGCAGCCAGCGCAGAAATTGTTCGAAAGCGGGGTGATCATACCCAACCGCCCGCCGGTTTCCTCAATTCGGTGATAGCGGGCTGGGCCGCCCGTATCATCGCCAAGTTCGGTAAGCGTCCAGCGATTTTCCAGCCGATCGCGCACCTCCGACAGGGGAAGGAAGTGATCGACACGATCCTGTTCGACGTCGCCCCGCGGCATCACCTCGATCAGTGTCTGGTCGAAGCCCTCACNATGCGCCCAGCCGATTAAGTCTGGAATCTCTTCCTCATTGATGTCTTTCAGCGCGACGGCGTTGATCTTCACCTTCAGGCCCGCCTGCTTGGCTGCCTCAATCCCCTCGAGCACTTGCGGAAGCGAATCGCGTCGTGAAAGCTCAGCAAACCGCGCCCGGTCGAGCGTGTCGAGCGAGATGTTTACCCTGCGCACACCGCAAGCGGCCAATTCATCGGCTCGCTGGGCAAGCTGCGTGGCATTGGTAGTAAGCGTTAGCTCTTCTAGGCCGTCTCCCAGCTTCGCACCCAAGGCGCGGAACAGATCCATGATATCGCGCCGCACCAGCGGTTCACCGCCAGTCAGGCGTATCTTGGTAACTCCACGCGCAATAAATCCGAGCGAGAGCCGGTAGAGCTCTTCTAGGCTCAGCACCTCTTTGCGTGGGAGGAACTCCATGCGTTCGGGCATGCAATAAGTGCAGCGTAGATCGCACCTGTCGGTTACTGACAATCTTAGATAACTGACTTGGCGCTGAAAGCCGTCAACCAATGGTCGCGTGTCATTTTCAAGCGCAATAACGTCACGAATTCTATTCATGGGAGGCAAGATACTGTCCGGTTATTCCAGGGGCATTGTCTAAATAGGTGAGGATCGTCTCAATTTCGACCCCATCATTGCCTCCAACGACATTTACCCGCTTCGGGGCATAGGTGCGGGCGAGGTCGCGGGCGGCAGCGCGGCGCCAATCATCATGGCTCTTGGGAGCGGAAGGAAGCCATATGGCGATTGCGCTTTTTTCAGAAGAAAGCAGCTCTTCGACCTCGGCGAGATATTCGCTATAGAATGTCGCAGCTGCCTTCACCGCGTCGTCTGGTAATTGATCAATCTTCAGCAAGCATTGCGCCATCTCACTTGCGCTCGCGATGAAGCGTAATGCCGATCTTCTCGTTCGCCTCAGCGATAGCCAGTTTGACGATCTTCACAGTGACAGCTTCGACGCGTGGATCCTGCACAAACAGAGTCTCGCAGATATGATCGGCCACGGCTTCGATCAGCTTGAAATGCACGCCTTCGGGTAAGGCATCGCTAGCCGCGAATTTCAGGTCCATATAATTCTTGCTGGCTTCAAGCGGCGTATCGGGCGCGTAGTGATCGGTAACGGCCAGCCGCGCTGAAATGGAAATCCGCAAGGGCTGTGGCTTTCCCGTTTCTTCCGAATAAATGCCTGTAAGGACATCATGTTCGAAATCGGCAACCTCGAGGATGAGCGAATCGGTCATATAATTGCGCCTTAGCCTGAATTGCCCCAACGTGCGAAAATCGCGGTTGGAAGCAGGCGTCCATTCTCGCCCGCCTCACGAACAGCCAGTTCCCCATGTTCTATCTGGCCGGGTAGGTCAGCGAACAACTCGTCCACCAGGCCGGCGAGCGCCAGACTGCTCATTCGAACCGCATATACGGTGAGGAACAGAAAGCGGCTATCTGCGTCGAGCAATTTGCGGCAATCGGAGAGCAAGCTCGGAAGGCCTTCTTCAAGCCGCCAAGTCTCATTTTTCGGCCCGCGTCCAAATTTTGGCGGGTCTAGAATGATGCCATCATAGCGTCGTTCGCGTCTCACTTCTCGTGCTGCAAACTTCGCCGCATCGTCGACCAGCCAGCGGATAGGCCGATCCTCCATGCCCGAAAGCGCGGCATTATCGCGCGCCCGCGCAACCGACTTCTTTGATGCGTCGACATGGGTGACCCGGCCATGCTGGCTCAATGCCAGCGAGCCGACACCTGTATAGCCAAAAAGGTTGAGCGTCTCGGCATCATCGCGCCCATCCAGTTGCGCTCGCATCCATTCCCATACTGGTGCCATATCAGGGAAGAATTGGAGATGGCGAAAGGGTGTGGGTTGCGCATTGAAGTGCGCCTCTTCCCAGCACAGTCTCCAGCCGTCTTCAGGTATGTCTTGCGACATGTGCCAACGACCGCCGCCATCTTCATCCGATCCGGGCAGGAATTCACCGGCAGCGTCCCAGTCAGACAAACGCGGGGTCCACATTGCCTGGGGCTCGGGGCGAATGAATGCGTAAGGGCCAAATTGTTCCAGCTTGCGGTCATTGCCACTGTCGAGCAGGCGATAGCTATCCCAGCCCTCGCCTACCATCAGCATTGGATCCCTGTGCAAATTGGCCATTAGTCTTTCGGGATCGCCCGCTCTTCTACGAAAGCGCGCACTGCCTCATACTCGCCCGGAAGCTCCGCATATGCTTCCTCACGCGCGAAAAGATCACCTACACGTGCAGGCAATGCGGGCCGAATGCCAATCGCGCGCTCAACCGCGTCAGGAAATTTGGCCGGATGGGCGGTCGCCAATGTTACAATGGGGATCGCAGAATCCATGTCGCTGTTCAGGGCTGCATGAAGCCCGATTGCACTGTGTGGATCGATCACCTGCCCTGCATGCTCATAGGCCCAACGCAACGCGCCCGAGATCTCGCCTGCATCTGCGCGGGCACTGGTTAAGATCGCAGCCGCGCCATCGCGCTGCGCATTGGTCAATTGCATGGCTTTGCTGGCTTCAAACCCGCGCATTTGTTCCGCCAGGGCAACGCCATCGCGCCCGCCGCAATCAAACAGTAGCCGTTCGAAATTCGATGACACCTGGATGTCCATCGAAGGGGCCGCCGTCGGAGTGACCGTAACGGTTGAATAATCGCCATCAGACAATGCGCGATGCAGAATGTCGTTCACATTGGTGGCAACGATCAATTGCGCGACAGGCAATCCCATCTTGGCAGCAACATAGCCGGCAAATACATCGCCGAAATTGCCTGTTGGAACGCTAAAGGCAATCTGGCGATGCGGCGCGCCCAGCTGCAATCCGCAGGCAAAATAATAGACGACCTGCGCCATCAATCGCGCCCAATTGATCGAATTTACCGCACCAATATTGAAACGGCTGGTCATACTCTCATCGCCAAACATGCGCTTCACCATAGCCTGCGCATCGTCGAAGCTGCCTTCGATAGCAATGTTATGGACATTGGGCGCGCGCATGGTTGTCATCTGCCGACGCTGAACATCGCTCACGCGATCCTTTGGATGCAGCATGAAGATGTCGATGCCATCGCGCCCGGCAAC
>DMWU01000189.1 GCA_003483125.1 Erythrobacter sp.
TTGCTCAATAGAGCGTATAGCGCCTCGCTATCGGGCTCGCCAGTCAATGCCTGATGTATATTCTCATCGCGCACCATTCTTGAAAGCGCCGCCTATGCATGGAGGTGGGTTGCGCCGGCATTTTGCGGCGAAAGCATGCCAATGGCCAAATCCACCTGCATCCCGTCAGCAGAATCGAAATCAACGGGTGATTCCAGCCGCAAGACAGCAACAACCGGTCGATTGATATCGCGGGAACGCGCGTGCGGAATCGCTACACCGCGGCCAAAGCCGGTCGAGCCCAGTTTCTCGCGTTCTTCAAGCCCATCCAGGGCCTCAACTGAATCAAGGCCGTAAACATTTCCAAACATCTCGGCGAGACGCGCCAATACTTTCTGCTTGGAATCGAGGCGTGCCGTCGCGACCGCTTCGGGCAGCATTTTGAAGTTCACATTCATGGCAATTAAATCAGCGATTCCATTACAACTCAATTATTTATCGCTCGACAATACCCCAAATTTTCGAACTATCGAGCGATGCAATTGGTCCAAAGCTATTACAGGCAAGCTAATAGGCTCTACCCAGCCTCAACGTGGTTCGACCCACCCGATCGACCCGTCGGCGCGGCGATAAACCATATTATGCCGTCCAGTTCCAGCATTTTTGAATAATAGCGCATTCGTATTACGCAGATCGAGCATCATGACTGCATCGGCTACGCTTGCTTCAGGGATATCCGTGCTGGTTTCAGCAATAATAGGTGGTGCATCGGAAGTTACTTCTTCCTCAACCTCCTCCGACGCAAAGATGACATATGCGGCTTCTTCCTGCCTCATGGCATGAGCAGCCTGTTCATGCCTGTCTTTCAGGCGACGCTTGTATCGCCGCAGTTGCTTCTCAATCTTTTCTGCCGCCGCCTCGAAGCTTTGCCGCGCATCATGCGCCTCTGCATGGCTCTTGAGTATCAGGCCCTGCATGACATGCATGACAATGTCGCAAACAAAGGCCCCAGCGGGTGCCTTGCCAAAAGTTATGTGGGAAGAAAGTGCCCGATCAAAATACTTGTCGACGATTCCGCCCAAGCGATCGCCCACATGTTTCTGCAGTGCAATTCCGGTTTCGATCTGGTGTCCCGAGACGCGAATATCCATTTTCGCTCGTTCTCCTCATTTTCTACCCAGGCCTTCACCGCCCGGAATTCTAGCTCGACCAGACCGGAGATTCGATCTGCTCAAGAAAGGCGCGATGGCGCGCAAGCTCTTCTTCGCTCGCGGAGTGCGGGCGAGGGTCGCGCCTTTCGCCATCCGCCCGGCCCGAAACTCGGGCAATCTTTGAGTTCTGTTCTGCCCTGGGCTGCGCGGCCTCAGCCGCGAGTTGCAGGCCGATCTGCCTGCCGCCCGTCAACTCAACATAGACTTGCGCCAACAATTCCGCATCGAGGAGCGCGCCGTGGTTGACCCTGTGGCTTCGATCGATTCCATATCTGGTACAAAGCGCATCGAGCGAAAGCTTCGCGCCTGGGTGGCGCTTGCGCGCCAATGCAACCGTATCGACCATTCGCGATGTGCAGACCGGCTCGAACGAAATGCGCTCCAGCTCCGCATTGAGGAAGCCAAAGTCAAAACCGGCATTATGCGCCACCAAGGGCGCATCGCCCAGGAATTCGAGCAATTCTCCGGCGGTTGCTCCAAATAGCGGCTTGTCTTCAAGGAAACTAATCGAAAGGCCATGCACGGCTTCGGCCGCTGCAGGCATGTCGCGCTCTGGATTAAAATATGCATGAAATGTTACGCCGGTGGCGACGCGGTTAACAAGTTCGACGCAACCAATCTCAACCATCCGGTCCCCTTCCTTGGGGTCAAGTCCAGTGGTTTCCGTGTCGAAAACAATCTCGCGCATTAAAAACACTATCGACCCAGTTTGGCCTTCTGGCAAGCGATTCTGACTCTTTCGCTTTTTGGCTAAGTGATGTTGCGCAATTCTTCGATCAGTTGTGCCACCAGTGCCTCGGTTTCTGTGAGTTGAAGACCTGTGTCGATTACATTGTCAGCGCGTTCTCTTTTTTCTTCGTCAGGTGTCTGGATCGCAAGAATCTGTGCGAATTTTTCGGGCGTCATACCTTCGCGGGCAAGCACACGCTCGCGTTGGACTGGTGCTGGGGCGGATACGACTACGATCTTGTCGACCGCCTCGTGCCCACCTTTCTCAAACAGAAGGGGGATATCGAACACAATCATTGGCGCATTACCATGTTCAATCAGAAACTCGGCACGTCTGGCGGCGACCGCGGGATGTACGATGGCTTCAAGCCGGGCGAGCGCAGCTTTGTCGCCAAAAACTTGCGCACCCAATGCTTCGCGGTTCACGCCATTTTCATTGGTTGATCCTGAAAATGCAGCTTCGATAGCCGGGACCAGTTCACCACCCTGGCCCTGCATCTTGCGCACTTCGGCATCGGCATCGAAGACCGGAACACCATGTTTCTCAAACATGTTGGCAACGGTCGACTTACCCATGCCAATCGATCCGGTGAGGCCAATGATGATGGGGTGTGTCATTGGGTCAATATTCCCCTCAGCTCGGCATCATATTCGCGCGGCGGCGCTTCACCAAAAAATCGCTCGAACGCAAACGCGGCCTGGCCGATCAGCATATTGAGTCCATCGATTGTCTTGTGCCCTGCGGCGCCTGCATTGTTTAGGAAATCCGTCTCAAGCGGGTCAGTCACAATATCATAGGCGATTGCACAGGGCGGGGCATGGCTCCAATCAAACGCCAATTCAGGTTGGCCGCGCATTCCAAGCGGCGATGCATTGACCACCAGATCGAAGCATCCTTCGCGATCATCAAAGGTGAAATCGCTGGGCTCAGCAAAATGGGTCAGCTCAACCGCATGGTGATCCCCATCGGGGGCCAACTCTTCCAGTATTGCCCGTGCCTTTTTGGAATTCCTTCCTGCCAGCACTATTGTGAAGCCATGCTCGCCAAGCATCGCCACAATTGCCCGCGCCGCGCCGCCCGTTCCCAAGATCCGCACCATTCGGAAAAGTTGTCGCTGATCCAACTCCTGCGCAAGCGGCTCAATGAAGCCGTGGGCATCGGTGTTCAATCCCACTAACTGGCCATCTGGCTGATGGATGATTGTGTTCACGGCACCAATCTTCTCTGCCAGCGGATCAAGCGCATCGAGCAAAGGGATCACCGCAAGCTTATGTGGCATGGTAACATTGCACCCGCGCCAGTTTGCGTCCTTGCGGCGGGACCTGAGATATTCCTCCAAACCCTCCGCTGTCACATGATGCGCGCGATATTCAGCATCAATTCCCAGCTTTCCGATCCAGAAATTATGGATCGCAGGGCTTTTCGATTGCGCAATGGGATCGCCGATCACTTCTGCATAGGGTTGGTTCATGCCGGCATTGCCCCGTATTCGCGAAGGGCACCAAGCAGAGGTAGCAGCGGCATACCTGATATTGTGAAATGGCTTCCTTCAATTCCTTCAAACAACTGCACACCGCGAGCCTCTATCCTGAATACACCCACACAATGGCCGACCTCGGGCCATTCAGCGTCCAGATATGACCGGATGAATCCTTCGGATAGCTCACGAACAAAAAGCTTGGCACATTCCGAATGGCTCCATTCGCAACTGTGGGCGCGCAACAAGGCGGCGGCGCTATGGAGTTCCATCACCTTACCTGAAAAGAAACGGAGATGTTCTGCCGCACTCTCGCGCGAAGCCGGCTTATCGAACCGCCTGCCGTCGCAAACGACAAGTGAATCGCTACCCAAGACCAGATCATCAGGGAATTGACTGCTCACAGCGTGCGCCTTGGCTACCGACAATGCTTCTGCCAGCTCCCCTGCCGTGCAATTATCGAGTTCAGCCTCGACTGCACGTTCATCCAGATCTGTCGGAATGCTTCGATATTCGACGCCGGCTGCATCCAGCATTGCGCGGCGCGATTGGCTCTTGGATGCAAGGATCAATGTCATGAAGACTGGGGACCCAGGAGCGAAGGAGTCTCTTCACCCGCCCGATGACTTAATAGTCGAATTGCAGCTGCCGCGGTTTCTTCGATCGAGCGGCGTGTCACATCGATCACCGGCCAGCCATTGTCGGCGAACATCCGCCGCGCATATTTCACTTCTTCGCGCACCTGCTCGTCATCGACATAGGCGGTTTCGGTTTCCTCATGCAGGCTCAAGAGCCTGTTCCGGCGAATTTGGACGAGCCGATCAGGTGCAGTAGTCAAA
This sequence comes from Erythrobacter sp., assembly GCA_003483125.1. GTDB lineage: Bacteria > Pseudomonadota > Alphaproteobacteria > Sphingomonadales > Sphingomonadaceae > Erythrobacter. The sequence goes on from DMWU01000189.1 coordinate 4,237, forward strand.
CCGATCACCAGCGGGTGGCGCAGGCGGAACATCACATCGGGCGGTGGGCTTTCAACGACAATA
>DMWU01000185.1 GCA_003483125.1 Erythrobacter sp.
TCGACGCGCGCCTTGGCATGCGATTCAACAGGCTTCACCGGCAGTTGCCAGCCGAGCCAACTGCGCGCCTTGCAACCCATCGATTGCAAGGTCAGCGCGAGCAGGCCGCTTGTTACCTGCTCCCCGCTTGAAACCACCACATCATATTCGGCCGGATCGTAGAGCGCATTGGCCTCGCGGCAGAAATTGACAAGGCGATCGGTCTCGCCCGCCATGGCGCTGACCACGACAGCCACTTCATGCCCGGCTGCCTGCTGCTTGCGCACGATATTGGCCACGCGACGAATGCGCTCGGTCCCCGCCATGGAGGTGCCGCCGAATTTCATCACTATGCGTGCCAAGTGTCGTATTCCCTATGCAATTGCGGTTATACTGGTGCCAGTGGTTTGCGCCTGTTAGGGCGCGTGTATGAGCGATGCAACAACCAGCGCTACAAACAATTCTTTGGCGGCCACAACCATACGGCCTGAAGAGGCGGCGCATTTTAGCGGGCTGGCGCGCGAATGGTGGGATCCCAACGGGCCCATGGCCTCGCTTCACAAGGTCAATCCATTGCGGCTTCAGTTCATTCGCGATGCCATCGACAAGCATTGGGGCGAAGATACCGCTTCCACGCTACCGCTAACGGGAAAAAGCGCACTGGATGTCGGTTGCGGCGCAGGGTTGATGTGTGAACCTCTTGCCAGATTGGGCGCAAAGGTGACCGGCGTCGATGCTTCGAACGAAAACATTGGCGTTGCTTCCGCCCACGCAAAAGGTGCCGGTCTGGATATCAACTATCTCACTGGCGAGCTGGATGCACATGATCTCGATCACTTCGACCTCGTAGTTTCTCTAGAGGTTATTGAGCATGTGGCAGACAAGCGGGTATTTCTCGCTAGCCTTGCCGCAAGGATGAAGCCTGATGGATTGCTGGTTATGTCCACCCCCAACCGCACCGCTGCAAGCAAGCTATTGCTGGTAGAGGCGGCGGAGAGAGTGGGTTTTGTCCCGCGAGGCACGCATGACTGGAGCGATTTCGTAACTCCTGAAGAGTTGGCCGACCTGTTGGCCGAAGCGGGCCTCATTATGGACTCACCTAGGGGTATAAGCTGGCGACCGGGCAAGGGCATGCATTTGTCGGACGAACTGGCGCTGAATTACATCTTCACTGCTCGTCGCTGAGAACCGCCAGGGCACGCGCCACCGCCTCGGGGTGGTCCGTAAAGACGCCATCAATACCCTGTGCCCTCAATAAGCCTACCAATGCCTGGATGTCCCCCGTGGCACTTTCGCTGTCGCCACGCCGAAGCTTGGGGGGAAGAAAAGCGTTCTCCTTGCGCAAGGTCCATGTGTGGAGTTCCAGCCCGGCATCGATCGAATCTCGCACCAAATCTAGCGGTGCGCCCTCCGCATCGAATAGCAGTCGCATATCGGGCGCAACAATATCGGCATAACTCGCAATATCCGCTAGCCCACTTGGCGAGCCCATTTCACTATAGGAGATGCCCGGCTCGTCCGCCGGACCGCCGGTTGAGTCGATCAATTGGGCCAGTTTCACATCGACCATTCGATCCAGCCTTTGCAGCGGGCCGATCTCAAAGCTTTGGAGAATTACCTTTGCATCGGCTCCATCCAATCCTTCCTTGCGCAACTCGCTAACAAGCAGGTCGACCACATCAATGCCGGTCTCTTGCAACAAGAAATTGGGATGCTTCAACTCGGGATAGAGACCGATACGCCTCCCAGTCTCAACCTCCTTGGCGCGAACTAGGTGGATGATCTCTTCAAAGGTTGGTACCTGATAAAGACCATTGAAGCGCAGATTGGCACGGCGAACGGTCGGAAAGCGCTCCCTGGCGCGTAAGGTGCGGATCTCTTCCAATGTGAAGTCTTCGGCGAACCATCCGGCAACACGCTGTCCATCGATGGTCTTCTCGCGGCGACGGCCCTCAAACTCTTCTCGGCTTGCCACATCGGTCGTATCTGAAAGCTCGGTTTCATGCCGCGCGATCAGCACAAGATCCTTTGTTACGACCAGGTCAGGCTCGATGTAATCGGCACCTTGATCAATTGCTCGCTCGTACGCGGCTAATGTGTGCTCTGGGCGCTCGCCGCTGGCACCGCGATGCGCAATGATGAGCATTTCATCGCTTTGTGCACGGATTTCTATAGGAAATACAGTAGCTAAGCCGATGATAGTAAATGCAGCAAACAGCGCTCTAATTAACCTCTCGTTAGCGACTATCTGCGAAATTTTGCGAACCATGTTCAAGAAGCTTCTCCTGGCGACGATCATCGTCTTTATTGGCCTTTGGGGCGCTGGTTACGACGTCACTTCGGTCAAACACAATATCCAGAACGCCGCTGACAAGCAGGCGGGCAATATGAGTGGCCGCAATGCAAGGGACGATTCCGGTTGGGGCTCGGGCTCATAAGGATGCTGCTGGCTGTCAGGCTTGCTTCAAACCTTGTGACCAATCATCTGCGTTAAAGCCGACCAGTACTCCGCCAGCATGCTCAATTACCGGTCGCTTAATCATCGACGGGTGCTCCGCCATCAGTCGAATTGCTTTGCCTTCATCGATATCAGCCTTGTCTGCATCGCTGAGTTTGCGAAAAGTCGTGCCACGACGGTTGAGCAAGGCCTCCCAACTGGCGGCCTTTGACCACTCAGCCAGCTTGGCCGGATCGGCACCTTCCTTCTTATAATCGTGGAAGGCATATTCTATGCCTTGTCCGTCCAGCCATTTGCGCGCCTTCTTCACCGTATCGCAATTGGGAATTCCGTAAAATTCAACAGTCATGGTCTCTCTTTCAATATTGCGCGGTCAAATTCGCATCGGCGATTGCGACAGCCAAAGCGTCTGCAGCATCAGCGCCCGATATCTCGGCAGCCGGTAACAGCACTTTCAACATTGCCTGCACTTGAACTTTATCGGCGCCGCCAGTGCCAACGACGCTCTTCTTGACCAATCGGGCGGCATGTTCGCGTACCTCAAGCCCCGCCGCGCCACAGGCGGCAAGCACCGCTCCGCGGGCTTGCGCCAGCTTCAAGGTCGATTGCGGGTTCTTGTTGGCGAAAACTTCTTCCGCCGCTGCGCGGTCTGGCTGATAAGTGGCAATGACCGCAGCAATTGCATCGTTTAGATGGTTTAGGCGCTCAGCGGTTTGTGCCTTCGCAGTTGTTTTTACCTCGCCATTGGCAATGTGCGAAATTCGCGCGCCGTCGACCTTGATTACCCCCCACCCGGTGCAACTGAGCGAAGGATCAAGGCCGAGGATGATCATCTAGGGAGAGGTCAAGCGTCTAGCTTGGCCATAACCTCGTCAGAGATTTCATAATTGCCCCAGACGGTCTGCACATCGTCATCATCATCGAGAGCGTCGATCAGTTTCAAGAGTGTGCCCGCGCCCTTTTCGTCCATCTCGACGGTAAGGCTGGGTTTCCACGCCAACTTGACTTCCTTGGCTTCTCCCAATGCATTCTCAAGGTTTGACGAGACCTCGTGCAGATCCTCGGCAGCGGTCCAGATTTCGTGTCCGTCTTCGGATGATTGAATATCTTCTGCACCAGCCTCGAGCGCCGCTTCAAGTACCTTGTCCTCATCGCCAGCTTCTGGGCCATATTCGATGTAGCCGAGCCTTTCAAACCCATGGGCAACCGAGCCTTCAGTACCCAGGTTTCCTCCATTCTTGCTGAATGCTGTGCGGACGGCGGTTGCTGTGCGATTGCGGTTGTCGGTCAGGGCCTCGACAATGATCGCGCTGCCGCCTGGGCCATAACCTTCATAGCGGACTTCTTCGTAGTTTTCCTCGTCACCGCCAGAAGCCTTGTCGATGGCGCGCTGGATATTGTCCTTGGGCATCGATTGCGCCTTGGCGTTATTGACCGCCAGCCGCAGGCGCGGGTTCATATCCGGATCGAGAGCGCCCATCTTTGCAGCTACCGTGATTTCACGGCTCAGCTTTGAAAACAGGTTTGAACGCTTCTTATCCTGCGCGCCCTTGCGGTGCATGATGTTCTTGAATTTGGAATGGCCTGCCATTGGTCCGATTCAGTCCGTCTGAATAGTTTGTTTGTCCGACGCTGCCCCTAGCCGAGCCGGGCTCATGGGGCAACGCATTGCCTATGCCGGCATGTTGCGAGTGAGAAATTCGATCACGGCCGCATTGAACGCGTCATTCTTATCGCCCGCGACCATATGCCCGGCCTCCCTCACATCCACAGCCTCAACATGCGGCACCTTTTCGCGGAAGGATGCAATGCTGTTGTCGGACACGATATCGCTCAGTTTCCCGCGAACGACCAAAACGGGGATGTCGCTGCGCTTTCCCAATTTTTCCGTCGAGTGCGCAAGCTGCCCCCGGAATTGGGCCGGGCTCTCTATATCGAACATGACCGGGTCCCAATGCCAGTAGAGCCGCCCATCCTCGCGAAGGCGCAGGTTTTTCATCAACCCGCTTGGGTCCTTGGGGCGCGGACGTTCCGGATAATAGGCCGCTACGGCATCCGCCGCCGCCTCAAGCGAGGCAAACCCATCGTGATTTGCATTCATGAAGTTTACGATGCGCGAAACGCCCGCCGGCTCCATATCAGGAACGATATCGACCAAGATCACGGCAGAGGGCTCCAAACCCTGGCCAACAGCATGGATCGAGGTCAATCCACCCATCGAGGCTCCAACCAGTGCAAACGGCTTGCCAAAGCGATCGGTTACAGCATGCACATCCTTGATGCGGTCATGGATCGAATAAGCTTTGGCGCTGGACCAATCGCTCTCCCCGTGGCCGCGCGCATCCAGATTTACGACTTGGTATCCTGCTGCAACCAGGGCCTTCATTGCGCCAGACCAGCTATGCCGGGTCTGCCCGCCACCATGCATCAGCAGGACGAGTGGCGCGCCTTCAGGCCCGCCAACATCGCCCACGAGAGTCAAGCCGTCGCTGCTCTCAAACTCGGTTCGAATAGCCATCTATTTAAGGAATCAGATCTTTACGGCGGTTCCGCTGGCTGAAACCATCAGCATCGAACCGGTATCGCCGATCACTTCGTAGTCCAGATCTACGCCGACGACAGCATTTCCGCCGCGTGTAGCGCATTCAGCCTGCAGCTCCTGGATCGCCTGCTCGCGCGCCTCAGCAAGGATACGCTCGTATGAACCAGACCGGCCGCCTACAATATCGCGAATATTGGCAAAAAGATCGCGGAACAGATTGGCCCCAACGATCACTTCACCCGTCACAATGCCAAGATATTCCTGGATCGGTCGCCCTTCAATTGTGGGCGTAGTGGTGACGATAATCCCGCGAGCATCTTTCCAAGGTCCGGACATTACACTATCCTAGCTTATCCCTTGATCCACACGATATTGCAGTGCCCGGCTAAATCAACCCAGTCCCAGCGCGGCCTTGTACGTCTCAAGAACAGTTTCCATTTCCGCTCTATCGTCAGGCTTCATCTTCCTAAGTCGGACGATCTGCCGCATGATCTTCGTATCGTATCCAACCGCTTTCGCCTCTGCATAGACATCGCGAATATCGTCGGCGATCCCCTTCTTCTCTTCTTCTAGGCGTTCAATACGCTCGATCAGCAAGCGCAGGCGATCATCGGTGGCTTCTGCCATCTTTCAAATACTCCATTTGGATGAGAATCAGTTGCCCAGGCGATAACCAGCCCTGCGGCCAGGGTGAAGGCGCCAAGGCAATTAATCCTGTTGGTTTTTTACCAGGCTGGCTTCCATCGCCGCCAACTGTTCCGCGTTGGCGGGTTTTTGCCGTGTTGCCTTCTCCTCATCCATTGGCCTTCCGTGGCTCCCTTCCCCCGCCTGCGCCG
>DMWU01000186.1 GCA_003483125.1 Erythrobacter sp.
CCTGCGCATGGAACATGAAGGAAGACTTTCGAATTCGGCATTTGGCGGCGGCGCCAGTATATCGGGCGGTCGTGTCTATGCCACTAACGGCGTAGGCGAGGTTGTCGCTCTCGATGGCGATACTGGCAGCGAGCTTTGGAAGGTGCAGCCCGCGGGGCCACTGCGCGGATCGCCGACCATCGCCTTTGGTCAAGTCTACGTCATGACGCAAGACAACCAAATCTTCGCACTCGATGCAAATTCTGGTGAGCAGGTCTGGACGGAATCCGGTTCTGCCACTCAAGCAGGTGTGTTCGGTGTTGCGGCGCCTGCTGCAGGGCAAGGCACTGTGGTTGCGGGTTATTCGTCGGGCGAGCTAAGCGCCTATCGTTATGAGAACGGCCGTACGCTTTGGGCAGACGCACTTGCTAGAACCTCGATTTCCACCGAAGTGGGTTCGCTGACCGATATCGACGCCGACCCGATCATCGATTCAGGGCGCGTCTATGCCCTGGGGCAAGGCGGCCGCATGGCAGCCTATGAACTGGTGACCGGCCAACGTATTTGGGAGCTAAATCTCGCGGGTATCTCAACCCCTGCGATTGCCGGAGAATGGATTTTTACTCTGACGGACGATGCGCGCCTGCTGGCAATTGCGCGGTCAACCGGGAGGGTGCGCTGGCTCACCCAATTGCAGCGCTACCGCGACGAGGAGGACAAGAAGGACCCGATCTTCTGGACCGGTCCAGTCCTGGCAGGAAGCCAGTTGTGGGTCGCGAGCTCTCGCGGGCTACTTTACAAGATCAGCGTGGGAGAGGGATCGGCCAGCCTTCATCCCGATCTCGACCAGCCCATCAGCCTGCCGCCGGTGGTCGCAGACAATATGCTCTACATTCTTGTCGATAGCGGCCGCATCCACGCCTTCCGCTAGACATATCTAGGCCGCGTCAGTTGAATTTGTACGGTCAGCCTAGCGGCTGGCCGTCATCGGTCACATACATCCTGATTTCGCGCGATTCGGGCGGGTTTTCAGCCATAACCTTCTGAAACTCAGCCATATGTTCTGACGCCATATGTGCCTGGAGAGCTTCCTGGTCGCGCCACCGTTCGAACAGGATCAACGTATTCGGCTCGGCCAGGTCGCGTGCAAATGCATAGTCGATACATCCGTCTTCCTCGCGCGAGGTAAAGGCCATTTTTACGAGTGCTTCGATAGCTTCTTCGTTGAAGTTTTCGCCCATGCGGACTTTACCGTTGATCTGGATCATCTCTTGCTCCTTGAACCTTCAGAAACTGTGCTCATAAATCCGGGTGATGTCGTCGCCCCATTCACCATGATACTGGTCAAGCAGGCGCTGGGCAGGCACTTTGCCCGATGCGATAATCTCGTCGAGCGGCTCAAGAAAACCGGTTTCATTGTCACCGCTGCTGTTGAGTTGAGCGCGCGATGCGAGCCCTTGTCGTGCAATCGCCAATATCTCACCGCCCAGGTCTTGCAGCGTCCCGCCGCCGGGTACCTTCGCATCAAGCGCGAGTTTGGGAACGGCGTTTCTTAGCGCCTCGCGCTCCCCCATCGACCAGTCCTTGACCAATTCCCATGCGGCCTCGAGTGCGGCATCGTCGTAAAGCAAGCCGACCCAGAGGGCAGGTAGGGCGCAGATGCGGTTCCACGGGCCACCATCGGCGCCGCGCATTTCCAGGAAGCTCTTTAGGCGCACTTCTGGGAACGCGGTCGACAGGTGATCCCACCAATCACTTTGGTGTGGCTTCTCGCCCGGCAATACGGAAAGTTCGCCCTTCAGGAAGTCGCGGAAGCTAAGGCCTGCTGCATCGATGTATTTGCCGTCGCGGAAGACGAAATACATTGGCACGTCGAGCATGTAGTCGACCCAACGCTCATAGCCGAAGCCATCTTCGAACACGAAGGGAAGCATGCCGGTGCGATGCGGATCGGTGTCTGACCAGATGTGGCTGCGATAGGAAAGATAGCCATTTGGCTTGCCTTCGGTGAAAGGCGAATTTGCGAAGAGAGCCGTGGCAAGCGGCTGCAAAGCCAGCCCCACACGGAACTTCTTCACCATGTCGGCTTCATCTGAATAATCCAGATTGACCTGGATGGTGCAGGTACGCAGCATCATGTCCAGGCCCAGATTGCCCACGCGCGGCATGTGCCGCATCATGATCTCATAGCGCCCCTTGGGCATCACCGGCAGCTCTTCACGCGTCTTGTCAGGCCACATACCCAACCCAATGAATCCCGCTCCGCAGCGTTCGCCAACTTTTTTCACCTGGGTCAGGTGTCGTCCGGTTTCGGCGCATGTCTGGTGGAGATTCACTAGCGGCGCACCCGACAGTTCAAGCTGACCTGCGGGTTCCAGGCTGACCGTGCCATCATCGCCGCGCATGGCGATGACATAGCCGTTCTCCTCGACCGGCTCCCAGCCAAATCTCTGGAGATTCATCAGGATATCGCGGATACCGCAGGGCTGATCGTAGGAAACGGCCTTAAAGCTCTTGCGACAATAGACCAGCTTCTCGTGCTCAGTACCGATACGCCATTCAGATTTGGGCTTCTCGCCTGATGCCATGGGGGCCACAAGTTGGTCGCGGCTCTCAATGATGGGATCATCGGATCCCGATGCTTCACGCGTACTCATGCCAATCGCCCTACGAAACTCATTACCATGTGGGAAGCGCTAATTGCCTTTAGTTCCACTATCCCAATCACCTGTCGTTCCCATCCACAGCGCAGTTGCGGCGATAGCGGCAGTCTCA
>DMWU01000146.1 GCA_003483125.1 Erythrobacter sp.
TTTTTTTCCTCCTGATCCCAAACCCGATACGAAAGTGCCAAATGCCTGAGCATTTTTTTCCTCCTGATCCCAAACCCGATACGAAAGTGCCAAATGCCTGAGCAAATGCAAGTTTTTCAGCTCAATCTGTCGCGGAAATCCTCGTAGTCGAAGCTCTTGACCAGCTCTAACGCATCGGTCTCGCTATCCCACAGATAAATGCTCGGTAATTTCACACCATTGAACGTGTTTGTCTTGACCATGGAATAATGCGCCTGGTCGAGAAAGGCGAAGCGGGCACCAGGCTGCGCTGGCACAGGCAAGCGGTAGTCGCCAATTACATCGCCGGCGAGGCAAGACGGCCCGCCCAGCCGGATAGGGATCTGTTCCTCGTCCTCGATCTCTCCCAGCATTACGGGCCGATAGGGTGCCTCAATCACATCAGGCATGTGACAGGTAGCCGAGATATCAGTAATACCGATGGGCATGCCATTGAATGTCGTATCAAGCAGCGTACCCACCAATACAGCCGCATCCAACGCGACGGCCTCGCCTGGCTCCATGATCACCTCGGCGCCAGTGTCTTCCTTCACCTCTTGAAGAAACTCCACCAGCTCCTCGCGCTGATAGTCGGAACGCGTAATGTGATGCCCACCGCCCAGATTTATCCATTTGAGCTGGCCGAACCAGGGCTCGATCGCATCGAACAATACATCCCAGGTGCGCTTCAACGGCTCAAAATCCTGTTCGCACAAATTATGGATGTGGATTCCATCGATCCCATCAAGGCTTTCTTCGGTCAGCTGGTCGATCGGGAAACCAAGACGCGAATGCGGAGCCGAGGGATCATACTTCGGCACCTCGCCGCATTCCACCATCGGATTAAGTCGCAGACCTATATCGAAATCCTGTCCGCCTGTCCTCGCAGCGTCTAGAATTAGCGCGGCACGCGCAATCTGCTCTGGCGAATTAAAGATTACATGGTCCGACAGGCGCAATATCTCTTCCAGCTCGTTAGGCTTGTAGGCAGGCGAGTAGGTTGCGATCTCACCGTCGTAATACTCGGCCGCGAGCCGCGCTTCCCACAAGCCGGATGCACACGAACCATCCAGATACTCGCCAATGATCGGTGCGGTCGACCACATGCTGAAGGCCTTGAGCGCGCCCAGCATCTTGATCTCTGCCGCGTCGCGAATTTCAGCCAGCACCTGGCAATTCGCACGCAGTTTAGCTGCGTCGACAACGAATGACGGGCTTTCGACACGGTTCAAATCGAAATGGGCGAATGCGCCCGGATCGCCTGCTTTTGTTTCCATAGGGGGGCCTCTAGACGCAAAGCGGCCCCGCTGGAAGAACCAGCGGGACCACCCCTCCCCCAATTATTTAGGTCAAAAGTCGACCGGCCCGTCCAGTTCTTTCACCTTCCACGATAACCCGTGGTGTTTGAGCATTTCCATGAACGGATCAGGGTCCATCTCTTCCATATTGAACACGCCGTCCCCGCTCCAGATGCCCTGTACCATCATGGCGCTGCCGATCATTGCAGGAACACCAGTGGTGTAGCTGACGGCCTGGTTGCCGGTTTCCTCATAGGCGGCTTCGTGGCTGCAAATATTGTTGATGTAGAAAGTCTTCTCGCCTGAGCCGTCGAGCGCTTCGCCAGAGGCGATACAGCCGATATTCGTGTTGCCCTTGGTAGTCTCGCCCAAGGATTCGGGCTTTGGCAGTACGGCGGCCAAGAATTGCAACGGGATGATTTCCGTACCTTTATACTTCATCGGCTTGATCGAAGTCATGCCGACATTTTGCAATACGGTCAGATGCTTGATGTACTCATCGCCAAATGTCATCCAGAAACGAGCGCGTTCAAGTTCAGGATTGAATTTGGAGAGGCTTTCCAATTCCTCGTGATACATCATGTACATCTTACGAGGGCCGACGCCCTCGAAATCGAACTCAACACGCTTGCCCATCGCCGGTGTCTCGACAAATTCGCCGTTCTCCCAATGTCGGGCAGGCGCTGTGACTTCGCGAATATTGATCTCCGGGTTGAAGTTGGTGGCAAAAGCCTGCCCGTGATCGCCGCCATTGCAATCAAGGATGTCGAGCTGGCGGATTGTTTTGAGCTTGTGCTTCTTCAGCCACATGGTGAACACACTGGTCACACCAGGATCGAAACCTGATCCCAGCAACGCCATGATCCCTGCATCCCTGAACCGGTCATGATAGGCCCATTGCCACTTATATTCGAACTTCGCCTCGTCCTTGGGTTCGTAATTGGCTGTGTCGAGATAATTCACACCTGTCTCAAGGCAGGCATCCATGATTGGTAGATCCTGGTAAGGCAGAGCCAGGTTTACGACCAGAGAAGGCTGGATCTGCTTGATCAGATTGACCATCGCAGGAACTTCTTCTGCGTCGACCTCGTAGGTAGGCACATCCACGCCAGTACGCTCTTTCACCGAAGCGGCAATGGCATCGCATTTCGATTTCGTTCGGCTGGCAATGTAGATACTCGGGAAAATATCCTTGTTCATCGCCATTTTGTGGACACAGACCGAGCTGACGCCGCCAGCACCGATTACCAATACCCTATTGGGGACTGTGGACATGAGATAGTTACTCCGGAAACGATTCTTGCCAGCTCTCTAGTCCAATGGGATAGGGCCGCACAATGACTGAACAAACATCAAGGCAGCCGACACACGAAGGTGTAGTAAGAGCCGCAGCAAAGATCGCAGAAATCCTGCCCCCTACCCCTCTATTACCCATCGAAATAAATGGCACGCAATGCTGGGTGAAGTGCGAAAACTTGCAGCCGATAGGCGCCTTCAAGATCAGGGGCGGATGGCACCGGCTATCAGACCTGAACGAGGAAGAGCGCGCTCGCGGTGTGGTTGGCGTCTCTAGCGGAAATCACGCGCAGGGCGTTGCCTGGGCGGCAAAGAAGTTGGGCATCGAGGCGGCGCTCGTCATGCCGCATGATGCCCCGCTGGTTAAGACCGACCGTGTGCGGGCGCTTGGGGCCGAGGTGATTACCTATACCCGACCGATTGAGAACCGGGATGAGATCGCAACCAGGATTTGCAAAGAACGCGGCGCGGTGCTGGTGCACGCCTTTGCTGATCCGTGGGTGATCGAGGGGCAAGGCAGCATGGGCATCGAGATTATCGACCAGCTTGGGCACGAGCCGAGCCTTATCCTCGCCTGCTGCGGTGGCGGCGGCCTATCTGGCGGGCTCGCGCTCGCCTGCCCTTCATCCCAGATCGTGCCTGTGGAGCCGATCGGCTGGGACCAGATGGGACAAAGCCTTAAGGCTGGTGAAATCGTGAGCCAGGGCCCTAACCCGCCCAAGACGATCTGCGACGCCTTGCAGCCAATGGCACCCAAGCCGATTAATCTTGCGATCCTAAGAGATCGTTCAGCACCCGGTTTGACAGTAAGCGATGATGAGGTCCGAGCGGCGCAGCGCTTTGCCTTCGACCGTTTACGGCTTGTGGTTGAGCCAGGGGGCGCAGCTGCACTTGCCGCCGCATTGTCGGGGAAGGCAGAGCTGAATCAGGACACGGTGATCATCATCACAGGCGGTAATGTTGATCCGCAAAAATTCGCAGAAACTATTACTGCGCAAGGCTAGGCCGAATTTGACAATGCATGCCGCCTCTACCAGTCTCCAGCCTTAGATGGGGAGAAAATATGCAGGCTCAAATGCTTGCACCGGCTGCGGTGCTTGTCGCGTGGACGCTGGTCATGCTTTTCTGGATGGCCTTTAGTCGCTTTCCGATTCTGGCAAAGCAGGGCAAGACACTGTCGAATGCCCCGGCCGGAATCCGCGGCCAGGATTCAGAAGGCGACCTTCCCCCAAGCGTGAACTGGAAATCTCACAATTATTCGCATTTGCTGGAGCAACCCACGCTCTTCTACGCGGTGGTGGTAATCATCGCCATCATGGGGGCGACAGAAACAGACATTTGGGCAGCTTGGATCTATGTTGGCTTGCGCACCATCCACTCGATCTGGCAGGCGACTGCTAACCGGATCCCGGCCCGGTTCTCTCTCTTTCTCGCTTCGACCGTTGCGCTGATCTATCTCGCATATCGTGCGATATCACTTACACTTTTTGCAAACTCTGGAGTTTTTTGATGATTGGAATGGAAATCCTTCAACCTGTCGTTGCGCTTGCTGCATGGACCATGGTGATGTGGGTATGGATGTACGCGACGCGTATTCCTGCGATGAGCAAGGCACAGGTTGACGTCGACCAGCTGGTGCGTGATCCCAACGCCTCGCTCGACCATACTCTACCTGCAAATGTGCAATGGAAAGCGCATAATTACAATCATCTACACGAAGCACCTACCGTCTTTTATGCGGTAGCGATCTTGCTCGCGATCGTAGGCCAGGGCGATGGCATGAATGCGCTCCTCGCATGGATCTATGTTGGCTTGCGCGTGGTACACTCGCTGGTTCAAGCAACCGCGAACAAAGTCATGGTGCGCTTCGTTCTATTCGCTCTATCGAGTCTGGTGCTGATCGCGCTGATTTTCCATGCAGCGGTCTTTACCTTCGATATTCATATATAAAACGGACGGGCCCTCGCCTTGGTGAGAGCCCTTCCCAACTATTCGGCAGCTTCAGCCGCGGGCGCCTTCTCATGCGCCAAAGAAGCAAGAAAACGCTCTGCATCAAGCGCCGCCATGCAGCCCATGCCTGCTGCGGTAACAGCCTGTCGATAGGTGTGATCGGTCACATCACCCGCAGCAAACACACCTGGAACGTCAGTCTTCGGTGATCCCGCTTCCGCAAGCAAATAGCCGCCGTCATCCATCGGCAGCTTTCCCTTGAACAATGCCGTTGCGGGCGCATGCCCAATGGCGACGAAAGCACCATCGACTTCCAAGGTCGAAGTCTCGCCGGTCTTGGTGTCTTTCAAGACCACATGGTTCAGGGCGCCGTCCTCACCT
>DMWU01000039.1 GCA_003483125.1 Erythrobacter sp.
ATGCTGTTAGGCGGATCGCAAGGTTGCCGGGCGATGCCGCGCGAAAATGGCTGGTTGATCGTGAAGAGGCTCTCAAACAGGCAGCCAGCGCCATTCGCGCGACACCCGAGGAAGTGCCTGCGCGCATTTCAGCTCTGCTGGAGGAGCGAAAAAAGCTCGAGAAAGAACTCGCCGATACCAAAAAGGCTCTTGCTCTTGGTGGCGGCGGTGCATCGGATGCGGGCGGACCTGCGGTCGAAGAGATCGGCGGTGTGAAGTTCTTTGGTCAGGTGATCGAGGGTCTGAATCCGAAGGAACTAAAACCATTGGCGGACGAGAAGCGCAATGAGCTCGGCTCTGCGGTGATTACTTTGATTGCGGCCAATCCCAATGCGAATACCGTCGTTCAATCGGCCACGCTCGACCTCGCTGAAAGGTTTGATTCGACCAAATTGGTGCGTGTCGCAACCGAGGCCATGGGCGGCAAAGGCGGCGGTGGTCGTAATGATATGGCCCAGGGTGGTGGCCCCGCTGGCAAAGAGAATGCCGAGAAGGCAATCGAAGCCATAAGGGCGGAACTGGCTAAATAATCCGCTTAGGTTTCAAGCGTACTGGTGTGGAGCTTGGGGCGGAAGTCGATTTTACCTTCACGCTCTAACTGATCGCGGAATTCGTCACGCTTTTCATGGATAGAGGCGATAACTGGGCCCATCGCCACGCCAATATCGACCAGCACCGCCTCTGAAAGCTGAAGCGAGCTTTCCAAAGTTTCGGGAACGGCGTGACTTGCGCCTGCTCGATAGAGGGCGGCTGCGTGTTCGGTGTCGCGGGCCCTGCATACGATAAGCAGTTTTGGATAAGATTTGCGAAGCTTGCTCACCAATCGCTGGACCAGCACCGGCTCATCCATAGTCAAGACGATTGCTGGGCTATTCTCTACTCCAAGACGCGAAAGAGCTGTTCCGCGTGCAGCATCGCCAAATACTGCGCGATAGCCTATACGATTTGCCTGAGTGATCAGGTCCGCGTCTGAATCCAGTGCCACATAGGGCTTACCATGTGCCTTGAGCATGTCTGCTACCAACAGGCCCACACGGCCCGCACCGATGATGATGGTCGGAGGTTCACCATCAAGATCTTCAGGAAGTTCCGGCACGGATTCTACGCCTCGGCCGATCGCCCGGCCCAGCTTCGCCAGTAGCGGTGTAACGGTGAGGCCAATTGCGGTGACGATTTGCCAGTATTGCGCCGTACCGGGTTGGATCAGCATTGCTGAACTCGCAGCGGCAAGAACGATAAGCGTCGTTTCGCTGGGGCTGGCCATTAGCACCCCGGTCTCTGCCGCAGTGCTGCGCCTTGCGCCCATCAAGCGTAGCAAGATCATGGTGATGATCGCCTTGAACACAAGCACGAGAACGACCGCCAGCATGATCGAACCCAGATTACCCCAGATCGTCATCAAGTCGATGCTCATGCCCACCGTGATGAGGAATATACCAAGCGCCAGGCCTTTAAATGGCTCCATAATGCCTTCGACTTCGGAGTGATATTCGGTCTCTGCAATCAGAAGCCCAGCGATCAAGGCGCCGACTATCGGTGAGAGCCCGGTGGCCGCCGTCGCCAGACTGGCACCGATCACCACCAGCAAGGACGCCGCAAGGAAGAGCTCGGGGCTCTTTGTGCGAGCTGCCTGTGCGAAGAGCCGTGGCAGGGCAATGCGGCCAAGTACGAGCAATGCCACGATTACCAGCCCGCCATACCAAAGCGTGTCGACCAGTCCCTCCCATCCTTCGGCCTGTGCGTAGGGCGCCATCGCACCAAGCAGGAAGACTATCGGCACGATCATGATGTCTTCGAACAGCAGCATGGAGAGTGCGGCCCGTCCCACGGGCGTTCTTGTGCCGGAGATCGGCAGCACGATCGCGGTAGAAGAGAAGGCCAGTGCAAAGCCTAGCGCCAGCGCTCCGGTCCAATATTGCCCCATCATAGAGAGGGCGATGGCCAGCGAAGAGCCTATAATCAGGAGTTCAAGCGCGCCGAGTCCGAATACGAGCCGTCGCAATTGCCATAGTCGGTTGAATGAAAGTTCAAGCCCGATTGTAAAAAGCAGCAAGATGATGCCGAATTCGGCAAATGGCTCTAACCCCTCAGGGTCGGATATAGTGACATGGGCCAGCCACGGGTATTCATAGACCAGTTCGCCCAATCCGAATGGGCCAACTGCGATACCGATCAGGATGAAGCCAATCACTGGCGTGATCTTGAACCGGGTGAAGACCGGAATCACGATCCCCGCTGCGCCGAGAATCACCAGCGCATCAGAAAGCATCGGAGAAGGTATACCCCCCCCCGCCACAAGCGATTTTTAGCCGCTTGCTTTCAAGCTGTCACTTAATAGCTGCAGCATCGGGCCTGCTTTTGGCCCGATACGCACATATACCCAACTGTTGACTGGCGTCAGGCCCAGTTGGCCATTTCTTTCTCAAGATTGGTGACGATTGCTTCAAAGAACTGTTCGGTCGTTAGCCAATTCTGATTGGGACCAATCAAGAGCGCCAAATCCTTGGTCATCTGTCCACTTTCAACAGTCTCGATGCATACTCGCTCGAGCGTTTCGGCGAAGCGCACCACATCGGGCGTATCGTCGAATTTGCCGCGATACATCAGGCCACGCGTCCACGCGAAGATTGATGCAATCGGGTTCGTCGAGGTTGCCTTGCCCTGCTGGTGCTGGCGATAGTGGCGGGTAACGGTGCCGTGGGCCGCCTCTGCCTCAACAGTTTTGCCATCGGGCGTCATCAGTAC
>DMWU01000077.1 GCA_003483125.1 Erythrobacter sp.
CGGGCCGAGCCGAATGCCGCACCGGACAGGGCGTTCACCACCTGGTCGAGGTCGGCATCAGGCATGACGATGCCGTGGTTCTTCGCGCCGCCAAAGGCCTGGACGCGCTTCGCATTCGCCGTGCCGCGCGAATAGATATACTGCGCGATGTCGCTCGATCCGACGAAGCTGATTGCGGCGATATCGGGATGATCGAGGATGGCGTCGACCATTTCCTTGTCGCCATGGAGGACTTGTAGCAGCCCCTCTGGCGCGCCCGCTTCAAGGAACAATTCCGCGAGCCGCACAGGGACGGTGGGATCGCGCTCGGACGGCTTCAGGATAAAGGCGTTGCCGGCGGCACATGCCATGCCGAACATCCACATCGGGATCATGGCGGGGAAGTTGAAGGGCGTAATTCCCGCGCCAATGCCGAGCGGCTGGCGCATCGAATAGACATCGATGCCGGGGCCGGCGCCCTGCGTATATTCGCCCTTGAGTGCCTGCGGGATGCCGCATGCAAATTCGATCACTTCGAGCCCGCGCTGGATATCGCCCTTGGCGTCTTCGACCACTTTGCCATGTTCGGATGAAAGCAGTTCGGCCAGCTCCTGCATATTGGCCTCGATCAGTTCCTTGAACTTGAACATCACGCGCGCGCGCTTCTGCGGATTGGTTGCCGCCCATCCGGGCTGCACTTCTTTTGCAGTTGTGACAGCTTTGTCGAGCAATGCCGCATCGCCTAGCGCTACCTCTGCCTGAACTTCGCCGGTTGAGGGGTTCCACACCTGGTGCTTACGCGTCGCAGGCCCGCCTGCACCGCCAACCAGGAAATGATCTATCTGCCGCATGAAATATTCCTTCTTAACTGCGACACTTTATGCCGCGTTCGATTTCGTCATGCAATAGCGAGTCTTTCCCGAATTTTAGACCGCGCAAATTGATAGCTCAATCGCGCTGCGTGCTTGCCCGTTCGATCAAATCGACGGGCGCCAACGCAGGGCCATCGCTTGCTTCGTCTTCTCCCAGCACCTGGGCAACCATCAACTTTCCGGCAGTTTCAAGATCGGGTTTGATTGTGGTCAATTGCGGGCGCACATGGGCAGTTGCATCGATCCCGTCATAGCCGACAATGCCGACATCGTCGGGGATGTTGACGCCCAGTTCCTGCAATGCCTCCAGCGCGCCAAGGGCGATGAAATCGCAGGCAGCAAAGATCGAGTCATATTTCTTGCCGCTTTCGTGCAGGCTCTTGATCGCCTCGCGCCCTTGCGCAATCCGATTGCTTTCCTTCACCTCGGGTACGGCAAATGTGGATCCGCCCAATTCGCCCAGCGCCTCAGTGAATCCGTCATAGCGTTCCTGGAATTGGCGCTGCGCTGTCGCGATTGGCCCTAGGAAAACGGGCTTGCGATATCCCTTGCTCCAAAGATGCTCTGCCGCGAGCCTGCCGCCCGCGTGATTGTCTGACCTGACCGAGGGGGCATCATCGATGGGCAGGCCCCAGCAAATAGCATTGCGGCCAGGTTCAAGCTGGGACTTGTAATATTCCCATGCGGCCGGATTCTGCGTTGTGCCGATCACCACCATGGCATCGGCATCGCGTTGCTCGACATAGCGGCCGTAAAGCTGGTCTTCGCTGCCCTGGAAGGAGACCAGGGTTTCATATCCCCGTTCGGAGGCCGCACGACAAACGCTACCGAGCAGCGCATAGGCAAAGGGGTTCACTTCGCGCGCGCTATCTTCCGCACGGATGATGACCACCACGGCAATAATGCCCGTTTGCCCGCTACGCAGGCGCGACGCGCGCTTGTCAGGCAGGTAGTCCAGCTCCTTGGCCGCCGCCAGCACACGGTCGCGCGTTGCCTCGCTGATCCGCGTCGATCCGGTAAAGACGCGCGAAACTGTCGATTGGCTCACGCCAGCCTTTTCGGCCACATCCCAGGCGGTGCTGCGGAACCCCTGTTCACTCATAAATACTCTCCCTGCCTGCTATTGCAGGCTTGTGCATATTATGCACAGGCTGGTGACGGGGGCAATTGGGAAGCTGTGTTTAGCTGCGGCAATTGACCCTCCGCATCCTTTGCTGCAAAGGCGCGCGTCTGCTGTCGCAGAGGCGCATGCGGGTGTAGCTCAATGGTAGAGCAGGAGCTTCCCAAGCTTAAGACGAGGGTTCGATTCCCTTCACCCGCTCCACTACTTCGGCGGCATCCTGATCGCGCCATCGAGGCGGAACTGATGGCCGTTAATGTAGGAATTTCGCGCGATTTCGAGGACCAATGATGCGAATTCCTCGGGCTCACCAAGCCGCTTGGGGAATGGCACGCTGGCATTCAATTGTGCCCACATCGCCGGATTGCGATCCTTCATTCCCAGCATTAGCGGCGTGGCAAATATGCCCGGCATCACCGAATTTACGCGAATGCCGATATCCATCAGGTCGCGCGCCATTGGCAGGACGAGCCCGTTCACGCCCGCCTTGCATGATCCATAGATAACCTGGCCGATCTGCCCGTCTTGTGCAGCGACCGACGCAGTGAGCGTGATAGAGCCGCGCTCGCCATCGTCATTCACAGGATCTGCATTAGCCATACCCAATGCAGAAATGCTGGCGACGCGATAGCTGGCCACCAGAACGCCGCGTGCGCCAAATTCGTAATCCTCGGTGGAAAGGCGTTTGTAGCCTCCAGTTTCCTTGTCATAGCCTAACGTCTTGCCGCGGCGGCTGGCCATTGCGCAATGGACAGTAGCGCGTTCCTGCCCATTGGCTGCGCGGGCAGCCTCAAAACCGTCAAGCACCGATTGCTCGTCCATAATGTCGACATGGTGGAAAGTGCCGCCGATTGCCGCAGCATGAGCCTCGCCATCCTCGTCATTGATGTCAAAGATGGCGACCTTCATGCCGGCATCGGCAAATGCTTTCGCGCTGGCCTTGCCAAGGCCCGATGCGCCGCCCGTAACAACTGCGGCCATTCCCTCTTTCAATTCCAACGCTTATCTCCTCCGGTGCATTTAGACTGGGTTTCATGTAGGTTTCATGCTTCTATTGCATGGCTAACCCAATGACCGGCACTGGCCAATGCTCAAAATGGAGTAAGAAATGAGCGGTTCACTCGATCGCAGAAAATTCCTCGCCGCAACCAGCAGCGCATTTGCCGCACTCGCGGCGAGCGGATGCAGCATGCGCATGGCATCTGCAGGCACGCTGCCCGAGCCTGGATATGGCGAGCTGTTGCCTGATCCAGAAGGGCTGCTCGACCTGCCGCCCGGCTTTACTTACCGCGTAATCTCCAAATTCGGCGATCCTATGGATGATGGCGGAACCGTGCCCAATGCCGCTGACGGGATGGGCTGCTTCGACCTTGGCAATGGCAAACTGGCGCTACTGCGCAATCATGAGCTGAACGTGGGCCAGCCGGCTGGTGCGGAGCTGCAGAGCGGTTATGGTCGCGGGCCAGATGGCGTTGTCTTTCCGGGCGGCACCACCAATCTGGTGCTCGATTCTCAAACATTGAAGGTAGAGCGCCAGTTCCGGACACTTGCCGGCACGATCCGCAATTGCGCTGGTGGCGTCACGCCCTGGGGCACTTGGCTGACCTGTGAGGAACTGGGCCATCCATACCTGCTCCAGCTTAAGGATCACGGATACGTGTTCGAGATCCCGGCCAATGCGACAGGTCTGGTCGATCCGGTGCCGCTTAAGGCAATGGGACGCTTTACGCATGAAGCAGCCTGCGTCGATCCGGCAACCAACATGATCTACATGACCGAGGACAATAATGAGGGGCTACTCTATCGGTTCATTCCCAATACGCCCGGGCGACTGACTGACGGCGGACGTCTACAGGCGCTGGCTCTGGAACGCGGCCCTACCGATGCGCGCAATTGGGAAGAGTCCATCGTTGAGGTCGGCCAGCGCTTCAAGGTGCGCTGGGTCGATCTGGATAATGTCGAGGCACCTGACGATGACCTTCGCGTGCGCGGCGCGGCGCAGGGCGCTGTCAAATTTGCGCGCGGCGAGGGCATCCATATGGGTGATGGAGAGCTCTATTTCTGCTCAACAAGTGGTGGTGCGGCCAGGCTGGGCCAGATATTCAAGCTCACGCCCGGCAAGGGACGCAAGGCTGATCGGCTAGAGCTGTTCTTCGAATCCGAAAGCGAGGAACAGTTCAACTATGGCGACAACCTGTGCGTGGCGCCGAACGGCCATCTGATTGTCTGCGAAGACCAATATGGCGAAGTGGTCGACAATTACCTGCGCGGTATCGATCCCGCTGGTCGGCCATATCCGCTGGGGCGGCTGCGCACGCAGACCGAATTGGCAGGTGCCTGCTATTCGCCTGACGGGCGTTGGCTTTTCGTCAACGTCTACGCGCCGACAGTCACGCTGGCGATCTCAGGCCCCTGGGCCGCCTGACTACGGGCCAATAGGACCACTACATCATGAGCTGGCTCGCGATCCTGCTGATGGCAGCTGCGGCGGGATTTGTCGCGACCAATGGCGGGCGCGCGCAGTGGCTGGTCGTGGGGCTTGCGAGAAAACTGGGGGCGTCACAGGGCCTACTGCTTAGCGCCTTGCTCGCATCGAGCGTTACGACGGCCTTGGCCGCATGGTTAGGATCAATCGCGGCGTCTCATTTTGGCGAAGCGGCTCTGCAATGGCTTGCTGCCCTGGCGATGCTGGGCGCTTCTGCGGAATTGCTCTGGCCGGTTCGAATGCGCGAGGTGGACGAGCCGAACAGGTCGCTCGGTGCAATATCTCTCGTACTTATTGCAAGGCAGTTGGTCGACGCGCCGCGGTTGATTGTTCTGGCCGCGGCAACGCAGCTCGGACCCGCCAGCCTGCTGGCCTTGGGAGGCGCGCTGGGTGCAGGTCTATGCCTCTGGTTCGGTTGGCGATTCCGCGACATCATCGACCGGCGATTTTCTGCCATCGCCACACGCTGGGCCATGGGCCTGGTTCTGCTTGTGCTGGCCGTGCTGCTAGGCGCAGAGGCAGTGAAACTGGCCGGATAGGGATTATTGGTCGCAGCTACGTATTCATACTGGCCGAATGGCGATCAACTGCTAGGTTAAAGCCATGGTAAAGCCGGAAATCATTGAAGAATCAGGGGTTGGGGCAATAGCCGACTGGCTCGAAGCCTTGCTGCGCAATGCGTTGTCCCAAAGGCAAGATGTCGTGGCTATCAGCGTACCGGGGGGCTCCACGCCATTCCCGATATTTGCGGAGCTTGTGGCGCGCGATCTCGACTGGTCGCGAATTGCGGTCTGGCCCGGTGACGATCGTATCGTGCCCGAAGATCATCCTGCATCGAATACGGGCAAGATCAGGGCATTGTTTGAACCAGTTGGTGCGCAGGTGGTGTCGCTGCCCGATGCAGGCGATATCCCGCATTTCGCGCTTGTATGGCTGGGCATGGGCGGCGACGGCCATATCGCTTCGCTTTTTCCCAATACCGATCCCAAGGCGGACGATACCCGGCTGCTTCGCAGGCTTACCCCCGACCCTCTGCCGCCAGAGGCACCTTTTGACAGGATC
>DMWU01000170.1 GCA_003483125.1 Erythrobacter sp.
GCCGACAATGCCGGCAACACCAATGCGCCGAGCATCATGATTGGCGAGCGTTGTGCCGATTTCGTAAAGTCGGCCGGATAGGGAGCCGCAATGGAAGAGGGGGGGGCGCAGGCCCCCCCTTTTCTTATATAAGCCCCTTGATCAGAAGGTCTTGCGCACGGTCATGCCGAATGTACGCGGCTGGTTGGTGCGATAGCCCAGACGGGCACGGCCACCGCGTTCGCGGTCAAAGCTCAGCAAGGCGTTCTCATCGAACACATTGTTGAGATAGACGACGATCGAAAGGCCATTCTCATAGTCAACACCGGCCGACAGATTGACCAGATCATAGGATGGCAGCAGCAGGTCAACCGTAGTCGACGCGGCCGCTGGCGCACCGCCGAACGGCAAGCCATGCACAAATGTGCGCGGATTGTTTTACTGGTCCGCCGGCTGGGTAAAACGGCTGCCCACATGCGAATAGGATGCGGCAATAAACGCCGTGGCCACATCCGCAATCGGCCATTCATAGCTACCTGAAGCGGTGAGCTGGAATTCTGGTACCGATGCCAAACGGTTGCCATCGCGAATTCCGGTCGCAGTTGTGAGCGCGCCAGGCAATGTCGTATCAAATTCTGCCTCGATCAGGCTTCCTGAAAATACGAAGTCGAGCCCTTCGGTCGGAGAAAGGCCAATCTCGGCCTCGATCCCCATCGTGTGCGCATCTTCCACGTTGAAGACGATCCGCGATGAACAACTGCCGGCATCCAGCGTAACCTGAAGGTTGCTGATGTCAGTGTAGAAACCGGCAACATTGGCGTAGAAACCTTCGCCCTGCGTCTTGGCGCCAATCTCATAGTTCCACAGCGTTTCGTCATCATATGATTGGAAGCCGCCAAAGAGCGCCAAGTCTTGCGGGTCACAAACTGGTGTATTGAGAGGATCATTAACACCACCAAGTCGGAAGCCCTTGGACGCTTGCGCATTGAGGGTAACGTTCTCGCTTACATCGTAGCTCAGCAATACGCGGGGGCTGACACCGTCCGAACTGGTTTCGTCAACCTGGCCAGTATCACCATTGGCGAACAAGCCGCCTGTTGTAATGACGCGGACTTCTTCGAAGTCGTAATAGCGCGCGCCCACCGTTAGATCGAACCGATCGGTGAGGGCATAGGTCGCCTCGCCGAAGATCGCGATCTGTTCAATGTCGTAAGGCAGATCGGAATTGAACGGAGAATCTGCACCAAACCCGTTCGCGACAGCAGCAGATAAACCCGCACCAAGAACCAGATCGGTCACCGCATCATATCCGGGGGTGGGCAAGCGTTGGCGATAGAAACGGTCAACCTTTGAATAGAAACCGCCGATCAGCCATTGCAGCGGACTGCTATTGTCGGATGCCAGGCGAATTTCCTGAGTGAACGACTCAAGCTCGGTCGTATCGCGCAGGTTTGATGGCAGAAGTACAGCCGAATCCGGATAACCTAGGTCAACGGACACAGAACCTGTGAGCGCGCTTGCATCGCGGCTTACAAGGATACTGCGATCGGTATAGGAAGTTACCGAGGTCAGCACCGCACCATCAAAAGCAACTTCTGCCACCAGATCGGCGATGAAGGTTTCATCCTCAAAGGCCTCACGTAGCTGGAGGTATTGCTCCCGCTCGTTAAAGCTCTGCGGAGCGGTGAGGAATTCATTGTAATAGAGGTTGAAGATTTCCTGACGGTTGAAGCCGTCAGCCTTCACCTTCTGGTAGATAACGCGCGGCGTGATCGTAACCATATCGCCCGGCTCAAACCTGATCGCCAGGCGTCCGCCATAGCGTTCGCCGCCATTGATATCTTGCCCGCCGCCGGGGCCCTCAGCATTAATGAAGCCCCCATATTCGGTATAATAGCCAACGACACGGGCCGCCGCATTCTGGCCCAAAGGCACATTAAGTGCACCCTTAAAGTGATAGCCAAGGTCATCGCCATCAACCAGGTTGCCATTCACTTCGACCTGGCCGCCAGTAACACCAAGTTCTGGCTGATTAGTGATGTAGCGGATGGTGCCGCCAACCGAACCTGAGCCGAACAATGTACCCTGCGGGCCGCGCAGTGTTTCCACGCGGTTGAGGTCAAACAGGTCCAGGTCGGGAGTGAAAAGTGAAAGCGAAATCACCGATTCATCAAGATAGACGCCGACCTGCTCCTTAACCCCCGGCTGGTCGCGCACGACCTGGCCGGCAGAGACGCCACGAACCGAAACCTGGCTCTGGCCCGGCCCAAGATTCTGGATCGAAAGGCCGGCAACATTGCGCGACAGATCTTCAAGCGTCACAGCGCCAGAGCGCTGGATCGCCTCTTCGGTCTGCGCATTGATCGAAAATGGGATGTCCTGGATGGTTGAATCGCGCTTCGTTGCAGTAACGATGATTACATTGTCATCATCGTCATCTCCGCCATCCTGGGCGTAGGCCGGTACCGAACATAGGCCTGCGGCGACCCCGCATAGCAGCGCGGTACGGAACGGCGCTTTCATGAATTTGGCTTGCATTATTTCTCTCCCAATCTCGGAAATTCGTCTTTGACGTAATTTCTTTGCGATAAACTGCTCTCAAAATCTCCGGATTGGCAAGAGGTTACGAAATACGCGCTAAACAGCGGCGTCTGGATGTTGCCTGTTTGCAACATACAAAAAAGGGCCGGAGCACCAGGCCCCGGCCGCAAGAAAGTCGTTTGTTCGCAGGAG
>DMWU01000099.1 GCA_003483125.1 Erythrobacter sp.
TCACCGCTCACGGTCTGGCCCATGGCATCGACTTGCAGTTCCATCAGGTCTTCCGATGGCCAGCGTGATCGCACCTCGGCCAGCCCGCCGGGAATGTGATCAGCGATTTCGTGGCTGCGTTCGCGCAGGCGGCGGCGTACTTCCTCGCGCCCGAGATCATGAGGCAGCGCCACCCGCATCAGCGCTGATCTTCAAGCGCCTCGGCACCGCCGAAGCGGTAATCGAGGTACCTTGCCTTTATCGCCAAATCGTCAAGAGCACCTTCGGCCATACGGCGCGTGACTCGATCCACTTCGCCGCTGATCTTTGTCAGGCTCTCGGTCAAACGATCATCGGCAGTCTTGCCGGCATGTTCTTCATTGCGCAGGTGCTGAGGGATCTTCCGGTAATTCTCGATCGTCTCCGGAATGTATTCGCCAACCAGTTCGCGTACTTCGTTTACCGCTGGATGCGCCTGGTCGATTGTTTCCAACTGAGCGCCCAAGGCATCGAGCTGTACACCAAGCTGGTCAACCACCTGCATAGCAGGGGGCGGGAGAGCGGGGCGCTGATGCTCCAGCCACAATTCTGTCCGGCCAACCATGGCGCGTGCGTCCCCCTTCTTGAGGTCAGCGCGTTGGGGGATCTTCATCTTGGGGTATTTCCCAAACACGTACATCGCGCCGAGAGTTAAGGCACCGGCCGCCATCAAGCCTGTAAATCCGAGTCCTTCAATGACCAATCCGATTATCGAGGCGCCGATCCACACGGCACCCACGGCCAATGCGACATTGCGGATCTTCTTCAGCCGGTTTTGCCATTTCAGCTTTGCTGATCCCTGGCCAATAGACGGGCCAGGCCTGTGTGTGCCGCCTTCGCGCTGCACCTGTAGTGATCGGCCTGCTGCCGTCAGGATCTCATCGGAGTGTTTTGTCGTGTCGACCATCAGCTATCGGATCCTCAGCCTTCCAGCTCCAAGAGTGACGGCTCGCTGGCCTTTACCTCAGCTTGGGCCTGCCCTTCTGCACGGGCAATATAGCCCTTCGATTTCTCGACTTCGATAGAAAGCGTCTCGACAGTTTGCTTCATGCTGGCGAGTGCCTTCACTTTGAAGTCGTCAACCTCATCCATCGTGTCATAAATGTTCTGGAATGCGCGCTGCAGCGTCTCAAGCGGGATGGTGGACGAAGCGGCCTGCTCGTGGATCTGGCCGGTCTGTTCACGCAGCATAGTGCTGGTCGAATCGATGATGCCTGTCGTGGTCTCGTTAAGCGACGTGATCTGGCCCAGCACGAGCCGCTGGTTGGTCATGGCCTGAGCCACGGTTACCGCAGTGCGCAATGCGCCAACGGTCGTTGTACTCGCGCGATCAACGCCCTTCACCAGCGCGACATTGTTCTTCTTGACCAGGTCAAGCGCCAGATAGCCCTGGACGCTCACTGCCATCTGGGTGAGCAAGTCCTGCGTTCGCTGGCGGACATAAAAGAGAGCGCTTTCGCGGATCGCCTTGGCCTTGGCAGGATCGTTGACCTCGATTTCGTTGGCCTTCTCTTCCAGTCTTTCATCCAGCGTCTTGGCGATATGGATCATCTGCTCCAGCTCACCCATTGCTGCCCAAAGCTTCTGCCTTTCGACATCGATGGCGGCATTGTCTTCGAACAGTTCCTTCTTGCCCGAAGCGAGCCGTTCCAGGATCGCCTGGATATGTCCTTGAGCAGAGGTATAGCTGTCAAAATAGCGCTGCAGCTTATTGCCAAAAGGGATGATCCCGAACAGCTTACGCCCGCGCATCTTGCCCTTGCGGCCCGGATCGAGATCTTCGACCGTCTTGCGCAGTTCCATCAGGTCGTTCCCGACGCCGCCATCCTGTTCCATGGCGCGTACGGGGCGATCGAGAAAGCGGTTTGACATGGCAGCCGCCGCCCGGATCTGTTCCTGGCCCATTCGTGTGATCTGATCGACCTTTTCGCCAAAGGCTGGCGAGTTGGCATCTTCAGTGACAAGGTCGGTGACAAAGCCATCTACCTTCTCATCCAGCTTGGATTTTTGTTCTTCAGACACCGGAACCAGTCCGGAGGCCTTCTCGGGCGCGACCGTAGGCACCGGATCAGGTGGTGAAAGGTCAAAATCGGTTGCGGTCTTGGTTGTTGTTTCCTGAGTGCTCATAGCGTTCGATTCCGGCTCCCTTGACGCGCCAGCTTGCTCGCGCGTGCGTGTTTCTCTTACTGTATTAGTATCGTAAGACACAAACTTCAAGAATTGTGGCCTAAAGCGTGCTGCACGTCCAATCTTTCGTTATTGCGAAATATTCTTTAATTCGACTGCATCAGTAGCGTTTGGGGAAGGATTAGTCTTTGGTAGAGGTTCTCGTGACACCAACAGCAGGATCTGAACGATCCAAATTTTCTCGGGTTCTGTTCAGCTGGCGCCTGTGGTGGCGACATGATGTCGTCGGAACCGTCGATCAAGCAGAGGTAATCCAAAAGCGGCGCGAGGAATGCCACCTTTCCGAGCGCTTCCTGTTCATGACGGCCATGTCTGGCGGCATTGCCATCCTTGGCTTGTTGCTATCTTCGCCGGCTGTGGTGATCGGGGCCATGTTGCTCTCACCATTGATGGGCCCCATTATCGGGTTGGGATTCGCGCTGGCGATTGGTGATTACGGCTGGCTGCGCGAATCGGCGCTTACGCTCGCTTGGGGTACGCTCATGGCGGTACTTCTTTGTGCGCTGGTAGTCTTTTTCTCGCCCCTACAAGAAATAACCAGCGAGATTGCCGCTCGCACAAGGCCAAACCTGTTCGATTTGGGCGTAGCTGTTTTCTCCGCCCTTGCCGGCGCCTATGCCATGATACGCGGACGCGAAGGGACTATCGTTGGCGTTGCAATTGCGACAGCGTTGATGCCACCGCTTGCCGTTGTCGGGTTTGGGCTGGCGACAGCAAACTGGACTGTGTTTTCAGGCGCACTGCTGCTCTACGTGACCAACCTGATGGCGATTGCGCTGATCGCTGCGCTTATGGCTCGGCTTTATGGCTTTCGAACCAGCCTTTCAGAGCGTCAGACGCTTTTCCAGAACGTGGTCATGGTTGCGGTTATGGTCGCCCTCACGATCCCGCTCGGCCTCTCCCTGATCCAGATTGCGCGCGAATCGACTGCGCAAAGGATGGTGCGTGGCGAGGTATTGGACCTGTTCGACAATCGTTCGAGGCTCAGCCAGCTCGATATTGATTGGCAAACCGAACCGATGCGGATCGACGCGACTGTGCTCACTCCGCGCCTGGTCGATGGTGCCGAGGCAATCGGCGAGCGCGCATTATCAAGGCAGCTGGAACGGCCAGTGGAGTTCAGCCTGACGCAATACCAGGTCGGTACGAGCGCGACGGCAGCGGAAGAGGCTGCACTTTCAGCCTCGCGTGCTCGCGAAGAGGAGGCCGAGCTTGAACGTGCCGAGCAGCTTGCCCAGCGTCTGGCACTGGTTGCCGGTGTATCTGAAGAAGACGTCGTAGTTGATCGCCAGAGGCGCAGGGCATTGGTGCGAGCGCAAGAGCTCGAAGGCGCGTCTCTCAACGCATATCGCACCCTCGAACAAAGGATTGCCGCTACCGAACCGGACTGGCGGGTCGAGATTACGCCGCCGATTGCCCCCTTGCCCTATGTGGATTTCGCCGATGGAGAGCCAACGGAGGATGGCATGCGCGCAATCGAAATGACTGTCTGGGCCAGCAAGCGAGCGGAGCGGCGGCTCGACACCCATGCAGCTAGGGGGGAGGCGG
>DMWU01000042.1 GCA_003483125.1 Erythrobacter sp.
ACCCTCGGCCCCAAGGGCCGCAATGTCGTGATCGACAAGAGCTTCGGCGCACCGCGCATCACCAAGGACGGTGTCACTGTCGCCAAGGAAATCGAGCTTAAGGACAAGTTCGAAAACATGGGCGCGCAGATGCTGCGTGAAGTTGCTTCCAAGGCAAATGACGCTGCTGGTGACGGCACCACCACCGCCACCGTACTGGCACAGGCGATTGTCAATGAAGGCATGAAGTCGGTTGCCGCCGGCATGAACCCGATGGACCTGAAGCGCGGTATCGACCTCGCCGTTGACAGCATCGTCGACAATCTCAAGGGCCGTTCGAAGGACGTTTCGGGTTCCGAAGAAATCGCTCAGGTCGGAATCATTTCGGCTAATGGCGACAAGGAAGTCGGCGAAAAGATCGCGGAAGCGATGGAGAAAGTCGGCAAGGAAGGCGTCATCACCGTTGAGGAGGCCAAGGGCCTTGAATTCGAACTCGACGTTGTAGAAGGTATGCAGTTCGACCGCGGCTATCTCAGCCCTTACTTCATCACCAACCCTGACAAGATGACGGTCGAACTCGAGAATCCGTACATCCTGATCCACGAGAAGAAGCTGACCAACCTGCAGTCAATGCTGCCTGTTCTCGAAGCAACCGTTCAAAGCGGTCGGCCGCTTCTGATCATCGCAGAAGACATCGAAGGCGAAGCGCTGGCCACTCTCGTGGTGAACAAGCTGCGTGGCGGCCTGAAGGTCGCTGCGGTCAAGGCACCTGGCTTCGGCGACCGTCGCAAGGCCATGCTTCAGGATATCTCGATCCTGACCAAGGGCGAGATGATCAGCGAAGATCTGGGCATCAAGCTTGAAAACGTTACCCTCGGCATGCTGGGCGAAGCCAAGAGCGTCACCATCAACAAGGATAACACTACTATCGTCGACGGTGCCGGTGCATCTGATGATATCAAGGCCCGCGTTGCTGAAATCCGCACGCAGATCGAAGCGACTACCAGCGACTATGATCGTGAAAAGCTGCAGGAACGCCTGGCGAAGCTCGCCGGCGGTGTTGCGGTGATCAAGGTTGGCGGCGCAACCGAAATTGAGGTGAAGGAACGCAAGGACCGCGTTGACGACGCACTGCACGCTACACGCGCTGCGGTCGAAGAAGGCATCGTTCCCGGCGGTGGTACTGCGCTGCTTTACGCAACCAAGGTGCTCGAAGGGCTTGAAGGCGAAAATGATGACCAGACACGCGGTGTCGACATCGTTCGCCGCGCGCTTCAGGCACCAGTGCGCCAAATTGCTGAAAACGCCGGTCACGATGGCGCGGTTGTCGCTGGCAAGCTGATCGAGGGCAAGGATGAGGCACTTGGCTTCAACGCTGCTACCGATACTTACGAAGACCTGGCCAAGGCCGGTGTGATCGACCCGACCAAGGTTGTACGCACCGCACTGCAGGATGCTGCATCGGTTGCCGGCCTTCTGATCACCACAGAAGCCGCGATTACCGAGCTGCCTCAAGACAAGGCCGCTGCACCTATGCCCGACATGGGCGGCATGGGAGGAATGGGCGGCTTCTAAGCCAGCTTTATCCCATACCTACAGGATTAGCCCGGTGGAGCGATCCGCCGGGCTTTTTCTTGTCTGCAATCCACATTGCCTCCATACTGGCGCCAATAAGGGTGAACCACGATGAAGCTGTCACATCAGGCACATGTCGCGCTGGTCGATGGAGAGAACTTCACACTTTACCGCAATGAGGGGCAGGTTTTTGACCCAAAGCTTGTGGTGGAAAACAGCCCGGAACTCGAAGTCACCAATTTCAGTGCGGGCGTAAGGCACCAGGACCAAATCGGCCGTATGCTTGGCCGGACACAACTCGATGAGCTGGCGCATGGTGCTGCTGTGACCGAATGGCTCAATGCAAAAGTCATCGAGGGACGGATTGATGAATTGCTGATCATTGCCGACCCAAAAACCCTCGGCGAAATGCGACGGCATTATCACGCGCAATTGAGGGACAAGCTCGTTGGCGAAATAGACAAGACGCTGACCCGCGAGCCGGCTGGTGAAATCGACAAGGTTATTGCGAACTCGTGATTCCAGGTCATTTTGGCTGATGAATTGAGGATTCTGTCCCTCGCAGGCCACTTCTCGTCGCAGTCTCGCCACGAAATGCTTGCGGTAGAGAATCCGTGCCCCTTAACCTGCTAACAACCAGGAATTGCATATAGTTGGGTAAATGCGAGACTTTCTGATTAGATTTTCGGTGGCAGCAATTGCCATTTTATCGCTAGGTGCGGCACCCGCATTCGCACAGACCGCCGAGCTGAATGCTTCCTTTGACCGCACTTTGGGCACCGAACTACGTAGTCCACAGACGTTCGAAGCGGTCTATGAGACATCCCTTGAACGGCGCATCGCCCAACTTGCTGATGGAGACAAAGGCCGCATCGGGATCGCTGCAATTGACCTGGCTACGGGCCGGGAAGTTTCCGTTTTAGGCAACCAACTGTTCCCGATGGCTTCGACCAGCAAGATCGCAGTCGCGGCAGCCTACCTGGAAATAGTCGAGCAAGGGAAATATTCGCTTACTAGCGAGTTCCCACTCTTGATTCCGGTACGTTCAGCGAAATTTTCATCCCCCGCTGCACCCGTGCGCAAGGGGGAGTATATGGCCGCGGTCGATCTGATCGAAATCATGATCACGCGGTCGAGCAATCCTGCAACCGACGCGCTGCTTGCAGCCGTGGGCGGACCAGCAAAGGTCAATGATTGGGTAAAGCGCCAGGGTATCGAGGAATTCAGCATCGACCGCGATATAGCAACATTGGTTCGCGACGATGGCGAATTTGACCCGGCCTATCATATTGATGATCGCGATGCCGCGACACCCAGGGCCATGGCTGAGCTGCTCCAGGGCCTTTATCAGGGCAAGTTCCTATCGGCGGAAAGCCGTGAGGTGATCCTCGGGGCAATGAGCCGCACGGTTACCGGCAAACGCCGTATTCCCGCACTGATGCCCGAAGAGGCTGCAGTAAGCCACAAAACGGGTTCGCTCAGGAACACATCAAGCGATATCGGCATTATCGAAGCGGCCGATGGCCGAGCCATTGCCGTCGCAATCTATGTTACCGGGCAGGGATCGCGCCGAAATCGCGAAGACAAGATCGCGATGATTGCACGGGCGGTATATGATGGCTTTTCGACAGAGACCGATGTCCAGAATTGGACCAGTGCTGACTCCGACGGTTTGACGCGCACAGGCGGCTGATCATAGCCCCATGATAATGGCCAATATTGGCCTGTCTTCATTGGCCAATCTAGCCTGGTTCATACAAAAGGGGCGGCACCTTCCGGCACCGCCCCTATTGAAAATCGAAAATCGATTTTGCTCGAAATTACTCGGCAGCTTCTTCAGCAGCTTCGGTAACTTCTTCAACAGTTTCTTCAGCAGCGTCGGCTACTTCTTCGGCTGCATCAGCAACTTCAGCGGTTGCTTCTTCAGCAACTGCTTCAGCGTCAGCAGCCATTGCGTCAGCAGCAGCATCAGCTTCGTCAGCAGCTTCCGAGCAAGCAGCAAGGCCGAGTGCAGAGCCGGCGATTGCGGCAGCAAGTACGATTTTACGCATAAGTTCAAATCCTTGATCAGCGAGTGGTATGCGATTTCCGGATGTCCCGAATCTCCCATAAAGCCAGCCGAGTATGGCCGACTTCGGGCGTTTGAATAATGGCAATTTTGTGGCCAAGCAAGCCATATTCGTTATTTTGGTCATGATTTGGCCTTATTTGCGGATGGCATCCAGATCGGCTGCGAGGCTGAAATTTCCCCCCGGTTGTGTCGCTAAACCGGCTTACCACTGAACGCGATGGCTGCTAGCAAAGCGCATGGCCGACAAGCAGCATCTCTATCTAGTTGATGGTTCATCCTACATCTTCCGAGCGTACCATCGCCTCCCGCCACTGACCGATCCCGAAGGCACGCCAGTCGGCGCAGTATACGGCTACACCACCATGTTATGGAAGCTGGCCGAAGACCTGGATAATGCTGAGGGTCCAACCCATCTCGCTGTTATTCTTGACGCTGGCTCCAAGAGCTTCCGCAACGATATTTATCCCGAGTACAAGGCAAACCGGCCACCCGCTCCAGAGGATCTGGTCCCGCAGTTCCCGCTGATCCGTGATGCCACGCGCGCATTCAGCCTGCCTTGCACCGAGGAAGAGGGTCTTGAAGCGGACGACCTGATTGCTTCCTATGCCAGGGCGGCACAGCGCGAAGGCTGGGATGTAACCATCGTTTCATCCGACAAGGATCTGATGCAGCTTGTCGGCGAGGAGAACGGTGCACGTATCGACATGCTCGATACGATGAAAAGCCAGCGGATCTACGTCGAGGAAGTTGAAGAGAAGTTCGGCGTCGGGCCGGAGCTTGTGGGCGATGTTCTGGCCCTGATGGGAGATTCAGCCGACAATGTGCCGGGCATTTACGGAATTGGCCCCAAAACCGCGAGTAAGCTAATCGCAGAACATGGTTCGCTCACAGCGGCACTCGATTTCGCACCTGAGATGAATAAGAGCAAACTCAAGGAGAGATTGCTTGAAGGAAGGGGAGATGCCGAGCTCAGCCGTGTGCTTGTGGCGCTAAAGGAGGATTGCGATCTTCCCCAGTCTCTCGAAGAGTTCGAACTGGACGGCCTGCCGCCTGAACCGCTCGCCGCATTCCTCGAGAAGCACGGCTTTTCCAGCCTATTGCGCAGGCTCGATAGCGGAAAGGGCAGCCCTGACCGCCCCAACAACCTCAATCCTGCCAAGCCCGTAACCGCGGGCGATGCGGGGGATGCTGAGGGCAATCGCCAGCCTATCCCGCAAATGCCAGCTGTCGATCGCAGCACTTATGAATGCGTGCAGAGCATGGAACGGCTTGAGGCATGGATTGAACGCGCCACCAGTGCGCGCTGTGTAGCGGTCGATACCGAAACCAGCTCGCTTGACGCGATGCGAGCAGAGCTGGTTGGCGTCAGCTTGGCGCTAGGTCCTAACGATGCTTGCTACATCCCTCTAGGTCACGGCGGCTCGGATATGTTTGCCGAGCGACCCGAACAGGTCGATCGCGATGCTGCGATCACAGCACTGAAGCCGCTCCTGGAAGATGAGGCCGTGTTAAAGATCGGCCAGAACATCAAATACGATATCAATGTGCTGGCACGCTACGGGATAGATCTCTCCCCGGTCGATGACACGATGATCATCAGCTTTGCTTTGGATTCCGGCCGTGCAGAGCATGGGATCGGCGGTGGGCACGGTATGGACGAGCTCTCACGCCGGCATCTCGATCACTCGCCGCTCAGCTTCAAGGAGATTTGCGGGACCGGCAAGAAACAGATCTCCTTTGGAGAAACGCCGTTGGACCGCGCCACTGAATATGCGGCTGAAGACGCCGATGTAACCTGGCGTTTGCATCAATATCTGAAGCCGCGCCTGAACGAGGAAGGCGGTTCGCGGATCTATGAACGAGTGGACCGTCCCTTAATTCCGGTGGTGGCAGGGATGGAGCGCGAGGGAATCAAGGTTGAACGCGCGCGGCTCGCCAAATTATCAGAAGAGTTCGCCAGCGAGACAGCCCGGCTCGAAAGAGAAATTCATGAAATTGCCGGGCAGGAATTCACCGTTGGTAGCCCAAAGCAGCTAGGCGAAATCCTTTTTGACAAGCTCGGCTATAAGGGTGGGCGCAAGGGCAAGAGCGGCCAATATTCCACGGACCAGAGCGTCCTTGAACGGCTAGCGCAGGAAGGCGCGACCATCGCCAAGAAAGTGCTTGAATGGCGCCAACTGGCGAAGCTCAAATCCACTTATACGGATGCGCTGCAAGAAGCGATCAATCCAGACACGGGCCGTGTCCATACCAGCTATTCGCTGGTCGGCGCCCAGACGGGCAGGCTTTCGTCGACTGACCCGAACCTACAAAATATTCCGGTTCGCACCGCTATCGGCAGGCAAATTCGTGAAGCGTTTGTCCCGGAGAAAGGCAACGTCCTGCTCGCCGCTGACTATTCGCAGATCGAACTGCGGTTGGCGGCGCATATGGCCGATGTGCCAACACTGAAGGGGGCATTTGCTGCTGGGGAAGACATCCACGCGCGCACTGCGACCGAGCTGTTCGGCGAGGTGAATCGCGATACGCGTGGGCGCGCCAAGACGATCAATTTCGCAATCCTATATGGTATTTCGCGCTGGGGTCTCGCGGGTCGGCTGGAAGTCGAACCCGATGAGGCACAGGCAATGATCGACACCTATTTCAAGCGTTTCCCGGGCATTCAGCGTTACATCATGGATACGCTCGAAACTGTGCGCGAGCGGGGATACTCTGAAACACTTTTCGGTCGAAAGACTTGGTTCCCGCGCATCAATTCCAAAAACCAGGCCGAGCGTCAGGGTTCAGAGCGTGCCGCAATCAATGCGCCGATCCAGGGAACCAGCGCAGATATCATCAAGCGTGCGATGGCACGCATGATGCCTGCATTGGGTGAGGCGGGATTGCATAATGTTCGCATGCTCCTGCAAGTGCATGATGAACTCGTTTTCGAACTGCCAGAAGGAGATGTGAGCGCAGCCTCTCCCGTCATTGAAAAGGTGATGGCAGAAGCGGCCATGCCGGCGGTGCAGCTCGACGTACCGCTTGGCGTAGAAATCGGTACCGGTATGAGCTGGGACGCAGCGCATTGACCCGGAACGCCTCTCACTGCACAAAGTGTGGAACTAAGGCACAGGAAAGAGGATGCTGAACGAATTCAACCCTG
The DNA here is from genome assembly GCA_003483125.1 of Erythrobacter sp. GTDB lineage: Bacteria > Pseudomonadota > Alphaproteobacteria > Sphingomonadales > Sphingomonadaceae > Erythrobacter. The sequence goes on from DMWU01000042.1 coordinate 6,771, forward strand.
CGCAATGGGAGATCGACTGGACGATTGTAGCGTCTGGTGCCGGCTTCGCCGCAATCGCAGTTGCCGGTTCGTACGTCCTCTGCCGCATTGTGTTCGCGGTAATGAAAGGCCTGGCAGACCTGTCTGAAACCGAAGTTGACGAATTAATCCTCGATCGGGTTCGGCGACCGGTCAAATGGTCGTTCATTGCCCTCGGACTGACGGTCGCTGCACAAATGCATGATGGGCTGCTTCAATTGTGGGAGCCAATGGCACTCTTCCTGCGGCCGGCGCTGCTTGGATGGATCGCCTATACTCTGGTGAAGGCCCTTGTTGCAGCGCTTGAGATCAAACTGGAAATTTCCGACGATCCTGTTGCAGTCCGAAGTCGCCGTACGCGGATCGCGATATTTTCGCGCATCGCGATCTTTTTGATTATCTTCATTACTGTTGGCCTTATGCTGCTGGGGATACCTGGAGTTCGGGACATCGGAACTACGCTGCTTGCCTCTGCAGGGCTCGCCGCGCTTGCGGTAGGCGCCGCAGCGCAGCCGGCTCTGAAATCCTTGATCGCCGGTGTGCAAGTCGCGCTGACTGAGCCAATGAGAATTGGTGACCTGGTGTCGTTAGACGGCCATACGGGCCGTGTTGAGGAAATCCGAATTAGTTACGTCATCGTGCGCAAGTGGGATGAACGCGCGATAATTGTCCCCACTTCCCGCTTTCTGGATGAAAGCTTTGAGAATTGGACACGGCAAAATGAAATGCTGACAGGGCCTGTATTCCTTCATCTTGACCCGATAACCCCGATTGAACCGATCCGTGCGGAATTTGAGAGATTTGTAGGAGAGCATGGATTCTGGGATAAGCGTACAGCCAATGCGCTGGTGACCGAAGCCTATCCTGAGAGCATTGAATTGCGGCTGGCGGTTAGCGCCAAGGCGATTGGTGAATTATGGGAACTTCGCTGCGAGCTGCGTGAGCATATGCTCAAATGGTTACGCGAAAACATGCCCGACGCGTTAATAAGACACAGGCTGGAAGTCGAAGGCGCAAACGCGCGAGCTAGCCAGGAGTAGCTGCCAGCTTTGCCGGAAAAGAAAAAGCCCGACCACAGGGGCCGGGCTGGAAAGTCTTGGGAGAGGATGCCTAAAAGGCCCGCTCCATATGGTTGAGAGCCGTTTATTGTGCAAGTGCGAAAAGATCATACTTTATTGCGTTTTATGCAACTGACTTGCAGCGGCCAATTATGCCATTTTTGCATTATATTCCTGTATGATAGATACGATCAAACGCTCAAGGGCTGCCGAGAGAGCTGCAGGCCAAATGCAAATTTCTGGGCAATCTGACTGGTGACTCGCAGCGCATGAATGTCTAATCCATGCTCAGCATCTGAAATCGGAATTGCCATGAACAAACTCTATCCTAATGCCAATGCAGCCCTCGATGGACTGCTTCACGACAATATGCTGATCGCTAGCGGAGGGTTTGGCCTTTGCGGCATCCCAGAGCGCATACTTGATGCGATCCGCAATAGCGGGGTGAAGGGGCTCACCTTTGCCAGCAACAACGCCGGAATTGACAATGAAGGTATCGGCAAGCTGCTACGCACCCGCCAGGTCAAGAAAATGATCAGCTCCTATGTCGGCGAGAACAAGGAGTTCGAACGACAGTTCCTCTCAGGCGAACTGGAGGTTGAATTTTGCCCCCAAGGCACCTTGGCGGAACGGATGCGGGCCGGCGGCGCAGGAATCCCCGGCTTCTACACCAAGACCGGTGTTGGCACGCAGGTGGCCGAGGGCAAGGAAGTGAAGGAATTTGATGGTGAGGATTATATCCTGGAACGCGGGATCTTCGCCGACCTGTCGATTGTGAAAGCATGGAAGGCTGACGAGACTGGCAACCTGGTGTTCCGCAAGACTGCACGCAATTTCAACTTGCCAGCCGCGACCTGCGGGAAGACCTGCGTGGTCGAGGTTGAAGAGATAGTCCCTATCGGATCGCTAGATCCTGACTGCATCCACCTGCCGGGCGTCTATGTCCAGCGTATGATCGTGGGTGCGCCTTACGACAAGAAGATCGAATTCAAGACCGTTCGCGAGAGCGCCAGCGCCTGATGATGCGGCACTCATCCCGGCTTGCCCTGTTGCCTGTTACAGCATTGGCGCTGAATGGGTGTATCGCGGCAGCCCTGCCAGCACTTGCTGGTGGGGCGATTCTGAATTCGGGTGGTTCCGGCAGTTCATCGACAGAGAGAACTACGGCTAACCCAGTCGATAAGAGTTCGCCCCTGGAACGGGGCATAGCTCCGTCCGCTGTGGATGCCGAACTCGGCGCTCATCCTGCTTTGAATGAGGGGTTCGCGAGCTTCGCGCAGTTTGCGCGAGAGAAAGTCACCTCTGTCAAAATCGACCGCGATGAGCGCTCAGCAATGCTGCTGAACCCTGGCATGCTCGATGGCGAACGGGCGCGATGCAACGACCTGCCCCCTGCCGTATTGATCGACCTGGATGACGGGGACGAAGCTTTCGCCCTGCATGACGCATATCTCTCAGCTCCTAGGCTTGGATCTGACTTGGAGGGTCTGCGGGACAGCGGCATTATTGTAGGTTGGGTTTCAGCTACCAATATCGATCATATCGGCGCGATCAGATACGCCCTTTCGCAGTCCGGACTTGATCCTGCAGGCAACGATCAGCTGTTGCTGATGAAACATCCGGACGAACGCAAGCAAACTCGCCGCGAAGAATTTGGCAAGTCGCATTGCATCATTGCCATAGCAGGCGACAGGCTTGTCGATTTCGACGAATTGTTTCTTTTTCTTATAAACTCTGATGCGGCCAAGCCGCTCGAAGCCCTGGTGGGTGACGGGTGGTTCATCACGCCGTTGGCATTGACCAAACAATAGGATTTTTAAGCTGATGTCTGAAGAAAGATACGGTTGGACACGCGACGAAATGGCAGCGCGTGCTGCGCAAGAGCTGGAAGACGGCTATTACGTAAATCTTGGCATTGGCATTCCCACCTTGGTGGCGAACCATATCCCGGAAGGCATGCATGTGACGCTGCAAAGCGAGAACGGCATGCTCGGCATCGGCCCCTTCCCTTATAAGGACGAGGTCGATCCCGACCTGATCAATGCCGGCAAGCAGACCATTAGCGAACTGCCGCATTCCGCCTATTTCGATAGCGCAGCCAGCTTCGCCATGATCCGCGGCGGCCATATCGACCTGACCGTTCTGGGGGCAATGGAAGTGGCGGAAAACGGAGACATCGCGAACTGGATGATCCCAGGCAAGATGATCAAGGGCATGGGCGGCGCGATGGACCTTGTCGCAGGCGTCAAGAAAATCATCGTCGTAATGGATCACACCAGCAAGGCTGGTGATCCCAAGTTCATTCCCGAATGCACCCTGCCGCTCACAGGCAAGAACGTGATCGACATGATCATCACCAATCTTGGCGTGTTCCACCGGCCAGATCATAGCAGCCCGTTTCGCCTGATCGAACTGGCACCGGGCGTAACAGCAGACGAAATCGCGGCCAGCACCAGCGCGGAATACGAGGTTGCGCTATAAGGAGGTGCCATGTGGTTCGACACGCCTCGCAATGATAACACCCCGCTTACCGGGTTAAAGGTATTGGAGCTCGCGCTCGACAGGCCTTCACCCTTTTTGGGAGAGGACAATCCGGAAGGCGAAAGCTAGCCCGATCCATAAAGGATCAAACAAGCGCTGCTTTCAGGTCTTCTACAAGATCAGTGCGTTCCCAGGGGAAGTAGTCGCCCTCAGCCTTGCGTCCGAAATGCCCATAGGCGGCAGTCTTGCGATAGATCGGCTTGTTAAGGCCTAGATGCGTCCTTATACCGCGCGGCGTGAGTCCCCCCAGCTTTTTAATCGACGCAATCGCCGCCTCAAGCTGCTCGTCGCCAACCACTCCTGTCTCATGCGTATCAACATAGATCGAGAGAGGACGCGAAACGCCAATGGCATAGGCAAGCTGGATTGTGCATCGCTTCGCCAGCCCGGCTGCGACAATGTTCTTGGCAAGATAGCGCGCGATATAGGCTGCAGATCGATCGACCTTGGTCGGATCCTTGCCGCTGAATGCGCCGCCGCCATGCGGAGCCGCGCCACCATAGGTGTCGACAATGATCTTGCGCCCGGTCAGCCCAGCATCGCCATCTGGTCCGCCGATCTCAAAGCTGCCGGTGGGATTGATATACCAGATTGTCTCATCGCTAAGTAGTTCGGCAGGAAGAACAGCAGCAACCGCCTGCCTTACATAAGCTTTCAGTTCCGCTTCCTTGTCGCCTTCGTCATAACCCGGAGCATGCTGGGTCGAGACGACTATCGTGGTGCAAGCAACAGGCTTTCCATCGCGATAGCGAAGCGTCACCTGGCTCTTGGCATCAGGTTCAAGAAAAGGCGCTGCACCCGAGTGGCGATCAGCCGCCAAGCGCTCCAGGATCTTGTGACTGTAATCGAGCGTTGCAGGCATCAAATCGGGTGTTTCATCGCAAGCGAAGCCGAACATTATGCCTTGGTCGCCCGCACCCTCATCCTTGTTGCCGCTGGCATCCACGCCTTGGGCAATATGTGCTGACTGTCCGTGCAGCTTATTCTCGAAATCCAGCGTCTTCCAGTGGAAGCCGTCCTGCTCGTATCCAATGTCGCGCACCGTATTGCGCACCGTATCTTCGATTTCGGCGAGCGCACCATCGGCCCATTCACCATCTTCATAGACACCCTTGCAACGGATCTCCCCCGCCAGCACCACTTTCTGCGTTGTAGTGAGCGTCTCGCAAGCTACGCGCGCCTCCGGATCTTTGGCGAGAAAAAGATCAACGATTGAATCTGAAATCTGGTCAGAAACCTTGTCTGGATGGCCTTCGGAGACGCTTTCCGAAGTGAACAGGTAGTGGCTACGCATGAAATCCCTTGAATGTGTGGAAAGGATATAAGGAAATCTTTATGTGTTGAATTCCTCTAGACGCTGCTGCGCCGCATAGCAACCAAGGATAGCAGCGCAAGCAACGCTGCCCAGGCCAGAGGGAGCCAATTGCCCAATCGGGCGAACAAGGTTGGCGAGTGGGAAGGCGGAATCAGTCCGTCGAGCCTGCCTTCCCTATCACGACCGATATACGAACGCACTACTCCGTTGGCGTCCACTACCGCGCTAATCCCGGTAGTTGTCGACCGAAGAACAGGCAGCCCCTCTTCAATTGCACGCATCCGGGCTTGCGCCAAATGCTGTGGCGGCCCCCAGCTGCCAAACCAGCCATCGTTCGACGGGTTGAAGATGTAGTCAGGCCGGCTGCTCTGATCGATCACCTGGCCGGAGAATACGATTTCGTAGCAGATCTGGATCCCGGCCTTTCCGAATTCCTGCAGTTGCAAAGTTTGCGGACCGGGCCCGGGAATGAAATCAATGCTGCCCGCGACCAGCCTGCGAGCTCCCAACGGCTCCAGCAACCATCGCAGAGCCAAATATTCGCCATAGGGAACCAGATGTGCCTTCGCATATCGCTCCCCCAGATTGCCCTCGCCGTCTATCGTATTGACTGCATTATATGCGCCAACTGCGCGCAGCCTCCCGTCGCGCTCACCAATCTCGAGATCGACAAGACCGGTTAGGAGCAGGGAATCGCTGCCAATCACCGTGCCAATACGCCTACGAGCGAATTCTGGATCACCCGCTGCGGTCACCCGTGAATAGTATCGCTGCGGATACCCATCCTCCAGATAGTCGGGTACTCCAGATTCAGGCCAAAGTACTAACCGCCTGCCCTCATTCCCGGGCATGGTCAGCCTTGCTGTGCGGGCAAAATGCTCCTCGAATTTGGCCGGATTATCTATCTCTTCCTGGGGGATCAGCGGTTGTATGAGAACAAATGGAATCTCGCCCTCTTCCTGCTCTGGCGCTGGCCAATACATCAAGATTGCGAGTATGACGCCGGTTGCCAAGAGCGAACCCCAGCGCTGCTCCCGCGCAATCGAAAATAGGCCAACCGAGATCAAGATGACCGCACCCGACAGTGCGTAGGTACCAATCCAGGGTAGCAATACAGCAATGCCAGGCGTTTCGAAATCACCCAGCAGCATCAAGCCGAGCGGTGGCCATGGATAACCGGTAAAGACCCAGCTTCGCAGCCATTCTGTGATGATCCAGCACGCGGCGAACAAGTTTCCATAGGCGAGCGAAGCCGCCTTTGCAGCAAGCCGGTGCGTGAGATAGGCGGCAAGCGCGGGATAGATCGCTAGGTAGGTGCAAAGTAAGGGAACGGCCAACCAGCCAAGGAAGGCTGGCATTTCTGTCTGATAGCCAAAGGCGGTGGCAATCCAGTTGTTGGCTACGGTCAAATGCGACCAGCCGAACAACCAGCCCAGAATGGAGGCCTTTTTTGCACTCGTCTCACGGCGCAGAAGGAAGATGAAGCCCGCGACGGCTATAAGTCCCAAAGGCCAAAGGCCAAATGGGGGGAATGCACACGCTGCAACGGCACCCAGAGCAAGCGCCAGCAAGCGCGGACGATCCGCAATCTTGAGTAAATCCGGGACCTTGTTTTCGCTCATCGCAGCCCCAGACCTAGGCCCTAAACTCGGGCCGTCAATCAGCCAATCGCCTGAACGCCACCTTCGCCTTCATCGCTTTCGCTTTTCGGCTTGCGACGACGCGGACGCTTTTCTTCGACCAACGGGCCGCTATCGCCTTCATCCGCGCTGATGGCCGGCGGAAGAACCGATGCGTCGATCTCGCCATTGCCGTCTTGCACAGCTTCGCTTGGCTTACGGCGGGGGCGCCTTGGTTTGGCTTCCTTGGCCGATCCATGCTCGCCATCATCAATAGCTTCGCGTTCGGCACCACGCTCGCCCTCAGCCTCTCGCCGCTCGTCAGGGCCCCAGCCATGACGCCCGCGACAACGATCATCACGATCTTCGCGCTCGCCGATTTCACTGCCGCCATCATCGCCAGACTGTTCACGCTCTTCAGCGCGCTTGGCACGGGCCTCTTCCTGACGTGCCTTATTGTCGGCGATCACGCGAAAATAGTGATCGGCGAATTGCAGGTAATACTCAGCCTGCACACGGTCGCCATTATGCTGTGCGTCCTGAGCGAGCTTCTTGTATTTGTCGAGCAATTGCGGAGCATTTCCGCGCGCACGACTATCGATGCGGTTGAGCGCGTTGCCACCGCCCTGATTGCGATTGCCGCGGCCTCGGCGGCGATTACTACGATTACTATTCAAGGAGAGTTCTTCCTTTTTCGTGACCCCGCGCAATTCCCATATTGCTGCACGTTGGCCATCTGACCCCTTGCCACATGCACTGCGCATGCAGTGCGCCCAAATCTCGACTTATTGACGGCCTTTAAACACCGCCACACAGTAAAAATCTGGAATTTGGTTCAATGATCGGCGTTTCAATTGCAGACCAGAGACCTGATTCGGGGGTAGCGGCCCACATCCGGTTTGCCAAGCCCAAATACGTATGTTGGCCCCATCTATCTCTTGAGGATTAGGCCGCGCGAACGCCCGCCCAGATCGAGCCGGACTTCTGCTTCAAAGCCTGCACTTCTGGAGATTTCTGATACGTTTTCACCCTGTTGGTAACCAATCTCGAGTATTGCCACACCATCATCGGTAAGCAAATCGGGCAATTGCGGGACTATCATCTGATAATCATCCAGCCCCTCAGTTCCTGCAAAAAGCGCTGCCGTTGGCTCAAATTGACGCACATCAGGCGAAAGATCCGCCGATTCTTCGACATATGGCGGATTACACAGGATAATTTCGAATCTGCCGAGATCGTCTGCCCAACGGGGCTCATGCCAATTGCGCTTTAGCATCCTGGCGCGATTACCAATGCCAAGGCGTCGGGCATTAAGCGCGGCAACCTGCAGGGCATCCATGCTTGAATCGATGCCAACGCCCTCAATCCCAGCTCTCTCCACAAGAAGGGTCAATAACAAAGCGCCCGATCCGGTACCCATGTCGAGCGCGCGACCTTCGCGCGGCGCCAGCTCTAGCGCCGCCTCAATGATCGTTTCGCTATCGCTGCGCGGGATCAGTACCGAAGCGTTTACATAGAAATCCCGGCCATAAAACTCGGCCCGTTCGATAATATAGGCGACCGGTTCATGCCGGGCTCGTCGGGCTATCATAAGTTCGAAATCCGCAGGAACGCTTGCTTCCTGGTGGCGCAGCAGCATCTCACTGCGGCTAACCCGCAATGCTTGTGCCATCAGCAATTCGGCATCAAGCCGCGCTGTATCGCTTGTTTCCGAAAGTCGCTCTGTAGCTTGCCTGATTGCGGCAGCGACGTTCACTCGCTCATCGCGGCAAGGCGCTTTGCCTCGTCCTCGGCCGTGAGTGCATCGACCAGTTGCCCCAGCCCAGGCCCGGCGAGTATCTCATCGAGCTTGTGAAGTGTCAGCCCGATACGATGGTCTGTCACACGCCCTTGTGGGAAGTTATAGGTGCGAATCCGCTCACTACGATCGCCCGAACCGACCATGGCCTTGCGCGTCGCCGCCTCTTCACCTTGCGCCTCATCGCGCATCTTTTCAAAGAGCCGCGCACGAAGCACCTGCATCGCCTTTGCGCGGTTCTTGTGCTGGCTACGCTCATCCTGCTGGGTCACTACAAGGCCGCTGGGCAAGTGAGTGATGCGCACTGCAGAATCGGTGGTGTTGACGTGCTGCCCGCCTGCGCCGCTGGCGCGATAAATATCGATCTTTAGATCCTTGTCATCGATCTGGACATCGACCTCGTCAGGCTCTGGCAAAACCGCGACAGTTGCCGCCGAGGTATGGATGCGCCCACCGCTCTCAGTCACCGGAACACGTTGCACGCGGTGAACGCCACTCTCGAACTTCAGCTTGGCGAAGACGCCCTGCCCGCGGACATTTGCGACGATTTCCTTGAAGCCGCCTACCTCGCTGGCATTCATGCTGACCGGCTCGACCTTCCAGCCCTGCTCGGCAGCAAATCGCTCATACATGCGGTAGAGATCGCCAGCGAATAGCGCGGCCTCATCACCGCCTGTCCCCGCGCGGATTTCGAGCATTGCGGGGCGCGCGTCAGACGCATCCTTTGGCAGCATGGCAACGGCAAGCTTGCGCTCTGCCT